>NZ_JBEZXU010000030.1:0-133466 GCF_040638175.1 Actinoplanes sp. NPDC026670 | reverse complement strand
GGCGAGGGGCGAGGGGCGAGGGGCGACGGGCGACGGGCCGCGAGAGGCGACGGGCGCCGGGCGGCGAGTGGCGGGCGGCGGGCGGCGAGTCGTGGGCGGCGGGCGACGGCGGCGGGTGGCGAGTCGTTGCAGGCAGGGGCGTTGCGGCCGAGGAGACGTCATCCGTCTGAGGGCTGTGCTTTTCAGGACGCGGGGGCTGCGCAGCAGACTCGCGGGTGCGACCGAAGTCGACAAGATCGCGGTGGGTGGGCGCAGACCTCGGCACCGGAAGCTCCCGAGCCGTGGCCACCTCGTGGGGTGGCCACGGTGCGGGTGGCCGTACCGGATCAGGCTGTTTTGAACTTTTCGAAATGGACCACCTCGTCGAGCGGGCGGCGTTTCGGCTCGGACCAGCGGCCCTTGCTGGGGTGACCGATAGGGATCAGCGCCATGGTGAGCGCGTCCTCGGGGAGGCCGAGCAGTTCGCGGACGTCGGCCTCGTGGCCGATGTGCAGCGTGGTGAGGGTTGCGCCGAGGCCGTAGGCGCGCGCCGCGAGGATCAGGTGCTGGATGGCGCCGTAGATCGACGAGCCGAGCCGCGGGTTGGTGGACTTCGCGGCGCCGAGCATCACCGGGATGACCCAGACCGGGGCCTCCTCGAGGTGGGCGGCTAGGTGGTCGGCGGCGAGGAAGCTGCGTTTGCTCATCGGGCCACCGTCCGGCGCGCCGAGGATCTGCTCGCGGCGGGACCCGTAGTGGCGCTCCCAGCCTTCCCGGTACCAGTCGGCGATCTGCTTCTTCGTGTCCTGGTCGCGGACCACGATCCAGGCCCAGAACTGGCCGTTCCCGGCGGACGGCCCGCGGATCGCGGCGTCCAGGATCGCACGGATCACGTCGTCGTCGATCGGCTCGGTGGACAGGTAACGGCGGGCCGGCGTCGAGTGCAACGCCTCCAGTAGGGGGACGCTGTTCGGGTCGGGAGAGGTCATGCCCGGAAGCCTACTGGCCGGTAGGGAAAGCCGCGTCGCTTCCCTCAGCGCCCTCGGTCGCTGGCCGATATTGATCAGTTGCAGTCGTGGCCTGCCCCAGAGATCCCGCCGGTCTACCGGGTCTGGTCGCCCCTGTCGGCCTGGTCAGGCTGCCGGCCCTGGTTGCCCCCGCTGACTGACTCCGGAAGTCCGGGTTGTTCCGTCGGCTCCGGTCGTTTCCCGGTCCTGAAACTCCGTTTCGGGGAACCCACCCAGGTCTGCGCCTACTCGCCCGCGATCTTGTTGATTTCGGTCACGCCCGGCGAAACTCGAGGGTCACGCCTGTCTCGCGGAACTCCACAAAGATCACCAGGAGAGTCGATGCCGAGGCTGATCTGATCACATTCAGTCATGGCGCATGCATGCTGGAGAGCCAGCGAACACGTCAAGCGGGCTGGGTGCCGGCGTAGGCACCGGACGGGCGGAATCGGCTGGGGCGGTCGCTGTACTCCTCCAAGGCGTGGGCGAGCCATCCCGCGGTCCGGCCCACCGCGAAGATCGCCTCGCCGGCGTCCGCCGTCATGCCGTGATGCAGGGCGAGTGCGGCGAGCGCGAGGTCGACGTTGGCCGGCGTGCCCGATCTGGTACGCATGGTCGCGTCGAGTTGCAGCGCCGCGTCCTTGACCGGCCCATCGTCGAGCAACTCGAACAGGGTCACGGCGCGCGGATCGCCGTTCCGATAGAGCGGATGACCAAAACCGGGCACCGGAACCCCCGAACGCAGGCGGTCCGAGATCGTGGCGACCGGGCCCGGGCCGTTGACGGCCTCTTCGAGGAGTGGGTACGCAAGACCGCTCGCCGCCCCGTGCAAAGGCCCGTCGAGCGCGGCCAGCCCAGCACCGACCACCGCGTAGGGGTGGGCCCGCGTCGACGCCGCGACCCGGGCGGCCAGGGTCGACGCCGCGATGTCGTGGTCGGCGAGCAGGACCAGGGCCGCGTTGAGCACGCGTGATCCGGACTCGCTGGGCTTCTCCGAGGTGATCCGCAGCCACAGCGCCTCGGTGAACGGCACCGGCCGGACCGGAATGCCGTTGCGCGGCGGCAGGCCCTGGACCATCGCGGCGAGAAGTTGCCGGCCGGTCCCGACCACGGCGGCCGGTGAGGTGTCGAAGCGCAGTGGATCGGCGGCGGCTGCCGCGGCGACGGTGACGCGTAGCCGGTCGGTGAGGCGGGCCGTTTTCGGGAGGCGGCTGGTGACACTCATGGCGAGGCTGCGCAGTTCGGGGTTGACCGGGAACGGGACGTCGTCGAGCTCGCCCGTCCACAGCAGTGAGGCGACCGACTCGTAGCTGGCCGAGCGGGCCAGGACCGTGGCGTCACGGCCGCGGAAGTAGAGATTGTCGTCCTTGATCAGGGTGATGCCGGTCTGGATGCCCGGGGTGGCCGTGCGTTTTCGGCCCGCCACGAACGCGTCGACGTCGGCTTTCGCGAACAGGCTGTTCTTGCCGTCGGCGTTGCGGCGGCTGCTCAGCAGGCCACGGCTGACATACGCGTAGACGGTGGCCGGCTTGACGCCCAGCAGGATAGCGACCTCTTCGGTGGTCAACAGCGTTTGCGCGGTCATGTCGTCATCCTCTCATGTTGACTGAATCAATATTGACATCAACACTCGACGAATCCAGATTGAAGTCATGTTGACAGTCAATCCAGGACTTGCCGGTGTCGTTGCGTTCGACACCGAGATCGCCGAACCCGACCGGGACGGCGGGGCACTGCGATACCGCGGTGTCGACATCAACTCCCTCGCCGGGAACGTCTCCTACGGCGATGTGTGGGGGCTGCTCGTAGATGGTGACTTCACTCGCGGCCTTCCGGTAGCCGAGCACCTTCCGCCTGTGGATAACTCAGGTGACATCCGCGCTGACGTACAGGCGGCGGTGGCCCTGCTGGCTCCTCGATGGCGGTTGAGGCAACTGATCGACATTCCACATGAGCAGGCGCGGGACGATCTGGCGCGGTCTTCGGCGGCGGTTCTGTCGTATGTCGCCCAGGCCGCTCGGGCGGCGTTCCCGCCGGCGGCCCGCAGTCCGTTCCGTGCGTCCGCCCCCGGTGCGGCCGGCCCCTCCGCCGAGCGTCCCCCGGCCCCTGGGCGGCTCACCGAAGCCGGGCTTCCTGCGGTTCCGGGGCGGTTCACCGAGGCCGGGCTTCCTGCGGTTCCGGGGCGGTTCACCGAGGCCGGGCTTCCTGCGGTTCCGGGGCGGCTCACCGGGGCCGGGTTGTCTCAGGACTCACAGCGGTCCACCGAGGCCGAGCGGCCCGCGGTTCCGCGGCGGCTCATCGAGGCTGGGCGGACGGCCACCGAGCGGTTCATGATCGAGTGGCATGGGGAGCCGGATCCGCGGCATGTCGCGGCCATCGACAGATACTGGATCTGTGCGGCCGAGCACGGTATGAACGCCTCCACCTTCACCGGCCGGGTCGTCGCCAGCACCGGCGCCGACGCGCCCGCGTGTCTGTCCGCGGCGATCGCCGCCCTGTCCGGCCCGTTGCACGGTGGCGCGCCGGCCCGGGCGCTCGGCATGATCGAGGCAGTCGAGGGCGGGATTGACGCGCGCCGCTACGTCCGGCAGGTGCTCGACGCCGGCCAGCGGCTGATGGGTTTCGGTCACGCCATCTACCGTGCCGAGGACCCGCGGGCCCGGATCCTCCGCGAGACGGCCCGCGAACTGTGCGCGCCCCGTTACGAGGTGGCCCGCGAGCTGGAACTGGCCGCCCTGGCCGAACTGCGTGAACGCAAACCGGACCGAATCCTGGAGACCAACGTCGAGTTCTGGGCGGCGGTGATCCTCGACTTCGCCGGGGTGCCGGCCGACCTGTTCGCGGCCATGTTCACCTGCGCCCGGACGGCCGGCTGGAGCGCACACATCCTGGAGCAGAAGCGCCTCGCCAAGATCATCCGCCCGTCCGCCGACTACGTGGGCCCCGGCGAACGCGACGCCACCACCGTGCCCGGCTGGCCGGCGTCCCGCTAGAAAGCTTCACGATCTGGCCGCTCCGGCAACGGCGCGCCGTGTCAGAAAGTGGTCCGCGTGCGGTGATCAGCCGTGCCGGGAACTGGTCCGAGTGCGGTGATCAGCCGTGCCGGGAACCGGTCCGAGGGCGGTGGTCGCCGCTGCGGAGTGACGGCTCGATGTCCGGCGGTTCGCGCGGCCGGCACGTCGGCCCGTCCGTCACCGGTCAGACCGTTCAGCAGCCGCGGCGAGGGAGAGGCTTGCCACAATACCGACACTGCGGACAACCGCATCCAAAACGCGGGCGGCTTGGTTATCGGGTCGGATGGCGCCGCCGAGCACGGCGCTCCGGCCGGCGGTTCACCGGCCATGCCGATCATGCGGAAGGCATTCGATGGTTGTCACCTCCCGGGGGCCCGATCCCGGCGGCCCGCACCAGAGTCCGTCCGGCCCGGAACGGCGCCCCCTGCTGATGATCAACCGGATGGTGGCCGGGGCGCTGGGCCGTACGACAGCCGCCGTCAACCGTGAGGCCCGGCGGCGTCCGGCGCTGAGCGCGGCGCTCGTGGTGGCCGGGCTCGGCGTCGTGATCGTGTCGGTGTCCGGGCCGGGTTCGGCGGCGCCGGAGTTCCGCTCCCCGCCGGTGGCCGCCATGGCGACGCCGTCGGTGCAGGTGTCCGCCGCCGCGGTCTACACCGGTCTCGCCCCGTACGCCCCGCCGGTCCGGGCCCGCGGATCGCTCTCGCCGAGTCCCCGGACCTCGGGGCCGGCCGGCCGGAGCGGGTCGCCGTCACCTGTCCCGTCGGTCACCGACGATGCGGCGACCGTGCTGTCCGGGGTCCGTGAGCTGCCGCCGGAGAAGACGCCGACCGGTGCCGCACCGCGAACGGCCGCCGACCCGGTCGGCCCGGCGACGCCGGTGACGGCCACGGTCGCCGTCACCGAACCGCGAGACGGCGACAGCGTCACCACCGCGACGACAATCACCGGAACCGCCGAATTGCCTGCCGGCCACCAGGTCTGGCTGCTGTCCCGGCACGGCTCCGGCTCCTACCGGGTGGAGGGCGCCTGCCGGGGCGACCGCAGCTTCACCTGCGGTCCGGCGACCCTGGACGGCGGCGGGGACGACACGTTCCAGCTCACCGCGGTGGTCGTCGACCCGGCAACCGCCCGCGCCCTGCAAGCCGGCGAGACCCGCGACAGCCTGCCCACCCACCTGGCTCGCAGTGAGGTGACCGTCCACCGCGCGCCTGCCTGAGAAACGCCGGCGATCACCGCGAGGCCGCCCGAGATAAGCGGCCGCCCAAGATAGCGGCCGCCCAAGAAAGCTGCAGCGAGGCCACCCGAGAAAGCCGCCGCGAGACGGCCGGAGGAGCCGCGAAGATCATCGCTGAGCGCCGCACGGGATCCAGCTGAAAGCGGAGCGGTCCGGGCGGCGCCCCCTCGGCATCCGCCCGGACCGTGCCCCCTCCATCAGGTCTCAGACGGCGACCCGGGCCAGCATCGGGCGGACGAGGCCGGCGAACTCGTCAGGGCGTTCGATCTGCGGCATGTGCCCGGTGCGCGGGAACATGTGCGACTGCGCGTGCGGGAACGCCACCCGCGCCGCGGCGAGATGCCGGCTCGGCAGGATCAGGTCGCGGTCGCCCCAGACGATCATCGTCGGTTTGGCCGGCGCTGCGGCTCGGGCCAGCAGGTCGGCCCGCCAGGCGGCGGCCACACCGCGGAGCCCGCCGAGTTCCTTGGCGATCTCCAGGTAGACCGGTGCGAAGTCCGGCTGGCGGGCGATCTTGATGGCCATCGCGACGCGTTCCGGCGTGACCAGGGCACGGTCGGCGAAGATCATGCGTTCCATCCGGGGCGCGGTGATCCGGTCGATGCGGCGCAACATCTGACGACCCAGACCGGGTACGGCGAGCATCCGCAGCGCGACCGTCACCTCCTTGCCGAAGCCCGCGCTGTTGACCAGGGTCAGCGTCGACACGCGGTCGGGAGTGGCGGCGAGCATGCTCATCGAGACGGCGCCGCCGAGCGAGTTGCCCATCAGGTGCACGGGCCGGGTTTCGCCGACGGCGTCGAGCGTCGCCCACACCCCGTCGGCGAGCACGTCGAGTGTGGTGCTGGCCGGCATCCGCTGGGACAGTCCGAACCCGGGCATGTCCACGCTGATGACACGATATTCGTTGTCGAGAAGCGGGTGCTGTAGCGCCCAGTCCTCCAGACTGCGGCCGATGCCGTGCAGCAGCAGGACCGGCGGCGCGCCGGGATCGCCGCTCTCGTGAAAACGAATGCGGGTACCGCGTACATCCTGGAATTTCATCTTCTCGTCACCGCCGGTCGCGCGCCGCGGGAGGAGGCCGCGACGGTGGCCGCGCGGACGATCCGGGCATGCCCGACCGGCAGCAGCCGGGCGAGCAGATCCGGCGCCTTGGCGCTGGTCGCGATGAGCAGCCGGGCCTTTCGCTTCGCGACGGCCCGCAGAATCTGTTCCGCGGCCTTCTCCGGCGGATAGCTGAGCAGCGCGGCGAAGAGTTTGCGGTTGGGTTCGATCTCTTCCTCTGGTACGTGTGACCCGACCAGTGCGGACTCGGCGATGCGTGTTTTTATCCCGCCGGGGTGAACGGTGGTCACACCCACCCCGTTGTCGACGAGTTCGCTGCGCAACGATTCGCTCAGCCCGCGCAGCGCGAACTTGCTCGCGCAGTAGGCGCTCTGACCGGGCGGCGCGATCAGCCCGAACAGGCTCGACACGTTGACCAGGTGTCCGCCGGGCGTGGCGGTGAGCGCCGGCAGCAACGCGTGGGTGAGCAGCATCGGCGCCCGGAAGTTGACGTTCATGACCTGCTCGAACTGGTCGACCGACACCTGGTCGAACCGGCCGCCGAGCGCGATGCCGGCGTTGTTGACGAGCAGCCCGATGGCCGGCTGTTCGGCGAGCACCCGGTCGGCGACCGATTCGACGGCGGCCCGGTCGGCGAGATCGGCGACCAGAGTGCGCACGTTGAGCGCCGGATGCGAGGTGCGGATGCGGGCGGCGACCGGTTCGAGCCGGCTCTCGTCGACGTCGACCAGGACCAGGTCACTGCCGCGATGGGCCAGGCCGTAGGCGACCTGTTCGCCGATGCCGCTGGCGGCGCCGGTGAGCACAGCCGTGCGACCGGCGAACCGGTATTCGGGAAGTCGGGTCACGAAACCACCTCCGGGGAGCGGACGGATGCGGGACGGCGGGTGAACTCCATGTCGCGGGTGACGTCGGCGCGCGGTGTGGTGAGCACGTCGCGCAGATAGTTCTGCCGGACCAGCCACGGATCGCGATCGCCCTGGTGGGGGAAGGCTTCGAGGGCGCGCTGCACGTAACCGGACGAGAGATCGAGCAGAGGTCGCCCGGTGCCGCCCGGCGCGGTCGGTGTCGCCGCCACGTAGCCGTGACGTTCCATGTGGCCGAGCAGTTTCAGCAGGTAGCGGTGGGACAGATCGGCGCGCAGCGTCCACGACGCGTTGACGTAGCCGATGCAGTAGGCGAAGTTCGGCACGCCGCCGAGCATCAGGCCGCGGTAGGAGGCGGACTTGCCCACGTCGACCGGGACGCCGTCGACGGACAACCGGATGCCCCCGACCGGCAGCAGGGACAGGCCGGTCGCCGAGACGACGATGTCGGCATCGAGTGTCGTTCCCGACCGGAGGCGGATGCCGCCCGGGACGAACGTGTCGATGTGGTCGGTGACCACCGACGCGCGGCCGCTGGTGATGGACGTGTAGAGATCGGCCGACGGGATCACGCAGAGCCGCTGGTCCCAGGGGTCGTAGTGGGGCTTGAAGTGCTCGTCCACGTACCCCGGATTCTTGAGGAAGTGCACGGCGACGGCCCGCAACGCGCGCCGGACCAGCTTCGGCCGACGTTTCGCGAGCTGGTAGAAGCCCTGCGTGAGCAGGATGTTCTTGGCGCGGGCGACCCGGTTCGCCGCCTTCGGCGGCAGGACGCGGCGGGCGACGTCGGCGACCAGGTCACGGTTCGGCAGGGGAGTGACGTACGTGGGGGAGCGCTGGAGCATCGTCACGTGCGCCGCCTCGCCGGCCATCGCCGGAACGAGCGTGACAGCGGTGGCGCCGCTGCCGATGATGACCACGCGCTTGCCGCGGTAGTCGAGGTCGTCCGGCCAGAACTGTGGGTGCACGACCGTGCCGGTGAAGTCGCTGAGCCCCGGGAAGTCCGGCTGGTAGCCCTCCGCGTAGTTGTAGTAGCCGGCGCAGCCGTAGAGGAACGCGCACGTCAGCACGTCGCCGCCGGACGTGTGCACGGTCCAGCGGGCCTCCGCCGACGACCACTCCGCGCTGGTCACGCGGGTGCCGAAGCGGATGTGCCGGGTGATGCCGGCTTCGTCGGCGGTCTCCTGGATGTACCGGCGGATCTTGTCGCCGGAGGCCATCGACTCGGGTTCGCGCCACGGCCGGAACGGATAGCTGAGCGTGTACATGTCCGAGTCGGAGCGGACCCCCGGATAGCGGAACAGGTCCCAGGTGCCGCCGATCGCGTCGCGCGCTTCGAGGACGGCGTAGGTGTCGTGCGGACGCTGCTTCCGCAGGTGCCACGCGGCACCGATCCCGGAGAGGCCGGCGCCGATGATCAGTACGTCGAAGTGCTGCTCAACCGCCATGCGAGACCCCCTGCGAACCGCCTTGCGAGACCCCCTGCGACCCGGCCTGCGAACCGTCTTGCGCGGCCTCCGATGAACCGCCTTGCGAACCGCCTTGCGAACCGCCTTGCGAACCGTCTTGCGAACCGCTCTGTGCGAACCACGGCGGGGTGCCCGTGCCGGAGATGCGGATGCCGCCCCACGGGTCAGGGTCGCTCAGTTTGACCGCGGTCTCCGGCGAGCCGGGAACCACGATGGCCGCCTTGCGCAGGCCGGCGCCGACACGTTCGCGCAGCATGTCGTGCGGTCCGGTACGGCCCGCCCAGCGGAACCGGCCCTCGATCGGCTCGAAACGCGCCGACATCCGGATCTCGACCGGAACCGCGCCGTCGTCGAGCCGCAGGGTCGCCGGCCCCCGGTACTCCTCGTCACCTGCGCCGCGATCCTCAACGTCAAGCGTCTTGACTGCATCAACGTTGACTCCATCCACATTGATCGCGTCAACGTTGAGAGGGCCGACGTCGCCGTTCTGGCCGGTGCTCACTGATCTCTCGCCCACCCTTCGTGTGCGGCAAGCCCACCGGGGATGTCGGCTGCCCGGCGCATGCCGGCGATACCGCTCCAGAGGAACGTCGTCAGATAGTCGCCGAGCGCCTCCCGGCTGATCGGCTGCTGCTGTCGCAGCCACCAGTCGCCGACCGACTGCACGTAGCCGACCACGCCATATGCCCAGGGCAACGCGGCGCCGGAGTCGAGGCCGCGGGCGCGCAGACGATCGCCGAAGATCCGGGCCAGGCCGCTGGCCACGGTGTCCATCACGTCGGCGACCACGTCGCGGTGCCGGGCGATGTCCGGCTGGTGCACGACGAACCGGTACAGGTTCAGGTCGGCCTCGATGTGCGCCAGGTAGACGTCGATGGCGGCGGCGACCACGGCACGTTCCTCCCGGACGGCCGCGACCGCCGGGACCATCGCTTCGAGCAGGGTCGCCCCGGCCTGCTGGCCGACCGCGAGCCACAGCGCCGACTTGTCGGCGAAGTAGCGGTAGAGGACAGGTTTGCTGACGCCCGCATGTGCGGCGATGGCGCCCATGCCGACATCCGGGCCGTGCTGGCGGATCGCCTCGATCGCCGCGGCGGTCAGCTCGGCCCGGCGCTGCTCACGGTGGTCGTCCCAGCGGCCCCGGCGGCCGTCGGAACGATTCGAGCCGGAAGACCCGGAAGAGCCGGGATTGACGGACGGTGTGGCCGAGTTCATAGTACAAGAAGTAACTGTTACCGCCGGTAACGTCAAGTGTTCTGGAGGACCGGATGACCACCACTCCTACCGACCGGGACCGCACCGCCACCCGGCTGCTCCGCTCCTCGGCCGAGCACTCCTACGACCCCGAGGTGGAAATCGACTGGGAGGCCCCGCTGGTCCCCGGCAAGTACTTCGTCCCGCCGCACCGCTCCAGCCTCTACGGCACCGCCCTCTGGGAGCGGATGACCGAGGAGCAGCGCATCGAACTCACCAAACACGAGGTCGCGAGCATCGCCGGCCTGGGCGTCTGGTTCGAGACGATCCTCATGCAGCTGCTCATCCGCGAGTACTTCAAACAGGACCCGACCGCGCCGCACGCCCAGTACGCGCTCACCGAGATCGCCGACGAGTGCCGCCACTCCGTCATGTTCGGCCGCATGATCGCCCGCCTGGACGCGCCGCTCTACCAGCCGACAGGTGTCAACCAATGGCTCGGCAAATGGATCGCCCACACCGGTGTCGGCCCGCGGATGTACGCGGCCATCCTGATCGCCGAGGAGATCCTGGACACCCTGCAGCGGGAGGCGATGAACGACGAGAACGTGCAGCCCCTGGTCCGGATGGTGTCCCGCATCCACGTCGTCGAGGAGGCCCGGCACGTCAGGTACGCCCGTGAGGAACTGGCCCGGCAGATCCGCGCCGCCGGGCGTGGACGGCTCGCCTTCGACAAGCTGGTGATCGGCCGGGCCGCATACCTGACCGGCACCCGCCTGATCGACCCGCGCGTCTACCGGGCCGTCGGCCTCGACCCGGAGGAGGGCCGCCGCGCTGCCCGCGCCAACCCCCACCACCGGGAGACGATGCGCTGGGCCGGCGAACGGATCGTCGCCTTCCTGACCGATCTCGACCTGATCGGCGGCCCCGGAACCGCCCTCTGGCACGCCTCCGGCCTGCTGCCGCGCCCCACCGCGTCCGCCTGAGCCTGCCGGCAGAAGACGGCGCCGAGCCGGCCAGGCGCCGTCGGACCGCCTACGTCACATTGCCCACAGCGATACCGGGACCGCCCCGCCGGTCACGAGCCCGGTCCGAGGTCGGCGCGGTCCAGCGCAGCGCCGCCCCGCCGGTCACGAGGCCCGTGCGAGATGAGCCCGGTCCAGGGCGGCGTGGACCCGGGCCTGCAACGGTTTACTGCGCGCGGTCCGAGCAAGCTGTGACAACGCTCGTATCGGGGCGGGGCCGGGCCGGTCGGCGAGGATCTCCACGGCGGCCGCCGCGGTCCGGGCCGCCCGTGGCTGGGCGCCCATGCCGGCCGGTTCGCCCGCAGTCAACGCGACCCCGGCCAGCAACTCGCTCGCCTCCTCGCCCGGCTCGGCCGCGACCAGCCAGGACACGCCTCGGAGGAGACTGTCATGGTCGTCGTCGACGGCTCCCGTCGTACACAAGAGGGTGTCGAGAACGTCTCGCATCGCGGCCGGAACCCGTGGGGCGACGGTGAGCAACGCCTCCGCCTGGCGCAGCCAGGCCTTCGACGGCGCCGGCCTGGTCAGCGACCTGGTGTGCGCAAGCGCCGCGAGGATTGCCGGATCGCCGAGGAACCCGGCGAGAACCGGGTAGACGACGGTGCTGAACCGGCGGTCAGCGACCGGGCCGTCGCCGCCCGGCCGGGCCAGCGCAGACCGATACCGATCAGCGAGCGGACCGTCGCCGAGCCGGGCCACGATCGCGTTGAGCGCCGCCTCGCACTCGGTGAGCCACGCGGCCGGAACCTCCTCGGCGATCATCGCCGGCACCTGGAAGGACGCCGGACCCCACGGACGGTCCGCACGGCTGAGCGCCCACACCAGATCACCGCGCTGCCACGGCAGGCGCTCGCTGGTCGCCGGATGGAACACCCGGTCGCGATGCCACCCGGCGACCGCCTGCGCATGCCACCGCAACGCGTCGATCCGGATGCCCTCCGGATCATCGGGCGCGAAATCCAGCGGATCGGCCCGCTCCGGGTCGACGGTGAAGGGAGCCGGCTCCGGCACGAGCGAACGCCACTGATCCATGCCCGGCATCATGCCGTCCGGGTACGACAAGAATCGCCACCACCGTCGACTGCTGCTTCGCGGCGAACTGCGCCTGGCCGCTGACGGCCGCGTGGTCGTCGCTGCGATCCGTCGCCCTGGCGGCCGGACGCCTGCGCGACCCGGATCGGTAAGACCGTCGGTTAACTCGCCGCCACCTCCAGTAACCGCCGTGAGCTGCGGTGATGCATGTCGCGCGGGGTGCCGAACGGTTTCCGCGAGGTTGCCGGTTTCCTACCGACGCCCGGGTGGGCGCGCCCGGCGGACGGTGTCCGGATCGGGACGCTCGGCCGGTGGGCGATGGCCTCACGGTGTGCGAAATTGTCGCGACGTTCCGCGCCCACGACCGTGCGCGGAGGCCGCACGCGACGCGCACGGCGACCTGCCGTGCTGGGGAGAAGGACGAGATGGACGACGCTCTGGTGGCCTACAACGCCGGTCGGGTGGACGGGGCCGCCGGGTACCGGGATCCACAGATCGCTGAGGACCCGGAGGTCGGTGCCGATTACCGGATCGGGGTCCTGGACGGCCGGATCGCGGCTTTTCATCTGATCATGGAGGTGCGGAAGATCCTCGGAGTGGAGGGTTCACTCTTCGAGCGTCCGGACGACCTCACCGAGCCATGATCAACAGATCACAACAGCAGCTCGCAGCCAAGTGACCGGCCGTTATTCTGGCCGAAACATTCACTTGGTGGTCCCGAAACCAGGTCTTAGGACTCTTGCACCGGACGGCGGCACAGGATGGGGACCGGATGATCGAGGGCGCACTGGCCGGCTTCACCGTGGCGGTGACCGCGGAACGACGCCGGAATGAGATGGCTGCTCTGCTTGAACGACGCGGAGCACGGGTGATCAGCGCACCCGCGATCACCATCATTCCACTGATCGACGACGAGGCACTGCACGCGGCGACCGCTGCCTGCATCGGTCTGGAACCACACCTGGTGGTCGCGACCACCGGGTTCGGGTTCCGGGGCTGGCTGGAGGCGGCCGAGGGCTGGGGGCTGGCCGAGACACTGCGGGAGTCGCTGGGCAACGCGCGGATCATCGCCCGCGGCCCGAAACCGTGCGGCGCGATCCGTGCGGCCGGGCTCACCGAGGACTGGGCGGCCAAGACCGAGGCCTCCGAAGAGGTGCTCGAACGGCTGCTCAGCGAGGGTGTGGCCGGGCTCCGGATCGTCGTGCAGGAACACGGCGAGCCGCAGACCGAGTTCGTGAAAGCACTGCGCACCGCCGGTGCGGCGGTCGTCGAGGTGCCCGTCTACCGGTGGGCGATGCCGCCCGACGTGGCGCCCGTCCGGCGGCTCGCCGAGCAGGTGGCGGCCGGTCAGATCGACGCGGTGACGTTCACCAGCGCGCCCGCGGTCAAGGCGTTCCTGCAGATCGCCGAGGAGGCGAAAGCGGACGTCGCGACGGCCTTCGGCTGCCGCACGCTCGCCGCGTGCGTCGGGCCGGTCACGGCTGCGCCCCTCACCGAACGCGGAATTCCCACGGTGATGCCGGAACGTTACCGCCTGGGCGCGCTCATCAAGACGGTCACCGACGAGCTGCCGCGGCGCGCGGTCCGGCTTCAGGTCGCCGGGACGACCTTGGAGGTACGCGGACACGCCGTCCTGATCGACGAGGTGCCGCACGCGCTCGCCCCCGCGGCGATGTCGATCCTGTCGGCGCTGGCCCGCAGACCCGGCGCCGTCGTCTCGAAGGACCAGCTGGCCGCGGCTCTGCCCCGCGGCAACGACGGCCACGCGGTCGACGTGGCGGTGGCCCGGTTGCGGGCGGCCCTGGGTTCCGGCAAGCACATCGAGACTGTGATCAAGCGCGGCTACCGCCTGCGCATAGACGAAGCCGCCTGACAGTCCGCCTCAACCCGAGCCCAGGCCCTACAAGTCAACCCGACCGACTCGATCAACCCGATCAAGACGTCAACTCAAGTAGTCCAGTCAAGACGAGCAAGACGAGCAAGACGAGCAAGACGAGCAAGACGAGCAAGACGAGCAAGACGAGCAAGACGAGCAAGACGTTGAGACGAGCAAGGTCGTCGAGACGAGCAAGGTGAGCCGGCTTTTGACACGCCGGCTTGCATCCGGCGACGAGGCCGGGACCTGGAAGCGCCCGATGTCCATGCCGGGCCACCAGGACAAGACGCTGAATCAGCGACGGCCGACGCGGTCACCGGAACTCTCTCCGGTGGCCGTCGACGCCGAACGAACCGCGAGCCTGATGCGATGCCGGGCCGCTCCCCACCGCACTGCCTTGAGGAGATGCCCATGAGCGAGTACCCCACCCTGATCGCCGTCGCCCACGGCACCCGCTCGCCCGCCGGCCGCCGGCAGATTCAGGAACTGGCCGCCTCGGTGGCCCGCCGCCGCCCCGGCCTGGACGTCCGCCTCTGCTACGTCGACGTGCAGGAACCCAAGGTCGCCGACGTCGTCGCCGGAGTGATGAACGAACTGAAGCCCCGCCGCGGCAACCACACCGGAAACAGCGGCTGCACCCGAGCCGGCGGCCATGCCGGGGGCGGCGATCACAACGGAGCCGGCGGCGGTTACAACGGAGCCGGGGGCGGCGATCACAACGGAGCCGGTGGCTTTCACAACGCTGAAAGCGACCGGGAGCCGGCCGCTGTCGTCGTTCCGCTGCTGCTGTCGTGTGGGTATCACGTCCGGGTCGACATTGCGGAAGCTGTCGCCGGGACCGGGATTCCGGTCACCTCGCCGCTCGGGCCCGACGACGTCTTCCTGGAGAGTCTTCGCCGTAACCTTCCGGGCCGGGCCGACGCGATCGTGCTCGCCTCCGCCGGGTCGTCGGATCCGCTCTGGGTGCAGGGCATCCGTGAAGTGGCGGCCGAACTGCCCGGACGGGTCGAGCTCGGCTACACCTCCGGCAGCGGGCCGCGGGTAGGTGACGTCGTGAACCGGCTGCGGGCCGAGGGGGCCCGGAACGTTGCGATCGCCGCCTACCTACTGGCCGAAGGGCTCTTCTACCGCACCCTGCACAACGCCGGCGCCGACTCCGTCACCCCGCCGTTGTGCCAGGACAGCGAGGTCGCCGACCTGGTTCTGCGTCGGTTCGATAGCGCAATCCTCACAACCGTCGGTAGCGGTTTGTAGTCACAACCGTGGCGGAGCGGTTGTAGGGATTCCTGAACAACAGTGTCACCACTAGGCGTCCCAAAGGTTAACGGCGAGCCGAAAACATCTTCCCTGTGACGGCGACCCAGACGCATTGCCCGTACTGCGCACTGCAGTGCGGGATGACGCTGACGCCCGAGCTTCCCACGCGACTGGGGATGCCGGGCGTCCGGTTGGAGCCGGCCGAGTTCCCAGTCAACCGGGGCGGCCTGTGCGCCAAGGGTTTCACCGCGGCGGACCTGCTGGACCACACGGACCGGCTGCTGACGCCGCTGGTCCGGAAGGAGCCCGGCAACCGGGACTCGCCCCTGCGGGAGGCGTCCTGGGAGGAGGCGTACGAGCGGATCGTGACCGCGATCCGGGGCAGCCAGGACGAGTTCGGGCCGGACAGCGTCGGCGCTTTCGGCGGGGGCGGGCTGACCAACGAGAAGGCGTACGCGCTCGGCAAGTTCGTGCGGGTGGCGCTGCGGTCGTCGGCGATCGACTACAACGGCCGGTTCTGCATGTCGAGCGCGGCGACCGCGGCCAACCGGTCCCTCGGGATCGACCGTGGTCTGCCGTTCCCGCTGGCCGACGTGGCCGAGGCGCGGACCGTGCTGCTGGTCGGCGCGAATCCGGCCGACGCGATGCCGCCGTCGATGCAGTACCTGGACACGGGCCGGGCCAACGGCGCCAAGCACATCGTCGTCGACCCGCGCCGCACCAACACCGCGAACGGCGCCCACCTGCACCTCCAGCCGCTGCCCGGCACCGACCTGGCGCTCGCGAACGGGATGCTGCACATCGCGATCCGCGAGGGCTGGGTCGACGAGAAGTACATCGAGGAGCGGACCGAGGGCTTCGCGGCCGTCAAGACGGCGGCGAACTCCTACTGGCCGGAGCGGGTCGAACGGCTGACCGGTGTTCCGGAGGCGCAGCTGCGGGAGACGGTACGGCTGCTCGCCACCGAAGGCCCCAGCATGATCCTCACCGCCCGGGGAGCCGAGCAGCACAGCAACGGCACCGACACCGCGCAGGCGTGGCTGAACCTGGCGCTCGCGCTGGGCCTGGTCGGCAAGCCCTTCTCCGGGTACGGCACGATCACCGGTCAGGGCAACGGGCAGGGCGGCCGCGAGCACGGGCAGAAAGCCGACCAGCTGCCCGGTTACCGCCGGCTCGACGACCCGGCGGCGCGCGCTCACGTGGCCGCGGTGTGGGGTGTCGACCCTGATGAGCTGCCACGGCCGGGCGTTTCCGCGTACGAAATGATCTCTCGGATAAAGACCGACGGAGGCGTCCGCGTCCTCTGGGTCCTGGCCAGCAACCTCGTGGTCTCCGCCCCGCACAGCAACAACGTCGTACAGAAACTCAAGGATCTTGACTTTCTGGTCGTCTCCGACATCTTCCTGTCGGAGACCGCCGGCCTCGCCGACGTCGTCCTCCCGACCGCCCAGTGGGCCGAGGAGGAGGGCACGATGACCAACCTCGAGGGCCGGGTGATCCGGCGGAAGATGGCGCTGCCGCCTCCGCCGCTGGTCAAGAGCGACCTGACGGTGCTCAACGAGCTGGCCGGGCAGCTGGGTCGCGGTGAGTTCTTCACCGACGAGCCGCGCGCGGTGTTCGAGGAGCTGCGCCGGGCGAGCGCCGGCGGGATCGCCGACTACGCCGGCATCACCTACGAGCGCATCGAGGACGAGCAGGGCGTCTTCTGGCCGTGCCCGGACGAGACCCATCCGGGCACGCCGCGGCTGTTCGGCGAGAGCTTCCCGACGGCCTCCGGCCGCGCCAGATTCGTCCGGGTCGATCACCGTGACGCGGCCGAGCTTCCCGATTCTTCTTTTCCGTACGTGTTGACGACCGGCCGCAACATGCAGCAGTACCAGAGCGGCAACCAGACCAGACGGGTGCGGGCGCTCACCGTGGCGCTGCCCGAACCGCGTGCCGAGATCCACCCCGACCTGGCCCGGCGGCACGGGATCGCCGACGGCGACCTGGTCGAGCTGCGCAGCCGCCGGGGCGCCGCGACGTTGCGGGCCCGGCTCAGTGACGGCATCCGCCCGGACACGGTGTTCGCGCCGTTCCACTGGCCGGGCGCGAACGCGCTGACCAATCCGGCCCTTGACCCCCACTCGAAGATGCCCGCCTTCAAGGTGTGCGCGATCGCCCTGGCCAAAGCCGAAGACGGGAGCCTCTGACCATGTACTCCACACCTCGCTTTCTGCAGGGCGTGTTCACCTTCGAGGGCAAGGGCCTCGACGAGCCGGCCCCGCTCGGCGCCGCGCTCAGCTACACGGTGCCGGCCGGCGCGACCGGGCAGGCCGTCTACTTCCGCGGCGGCAACGCCAGCGACGAACTGATCTGCGTCGTGCTGGTGCGCGACGGAGCGCCCATGCGGTACTTCCCGGTCGGCGCCAAGGGCGACGTCCACGTGCCGCTGCGGGTGCTGGAGGACCTGGCCGGCGGCACCACGGTGGAGCTGTGGCTCGCCGCGCCGGCCGGACTGAACGGAACCGTGATCGTGGACCTCGGACTGGTGGAGATCTGATGACAGAGCGTCTTGTAGTCATCGGCAACGGCATGGCGGGCGCCCGCACGGTCGAGGAGATCCTCGCCCGGGGCGGCGACTTCGCGATCACGATGTTCGGTGACGAGCCCTACGGCAACTACAACCGGATCATGCTGTCCAACCTGCTCGCCGGGGTGGAGGACGAGGCCGGGATCTACCTCAACGACCTCGGCTGGTACGCGGACAACAACATCACCCTCAACGCCGGGGTACGCATCGAGCGGATCGACAGGTTCGCCAAGAAGGTGTACGCCACGGACGGGACGGCCACCCCGTACGACAAGTTGATCATCGCGACCGGATCCAGCTCGTGGACGCCGCCGATGAAGAACGTCCACAACCCGAAGCGCGGCTTCCACCAGGGAGTCTTCGCGTTCCGGACGCTCGACGACACCCGCGGCATGATCCGCTACGCCCGGGACCACGAGCGCGCGGTCGTGATCGGCGGCGGCCTGCTCGGCCTGGAGGCGGCCCGCGGCCTGCAGAACCACCTGAGCGAGGTGACCCTGCTGCACGCCATGGGCCACCTGATGGAGCGGCAGCTCGACGAGAAGGCCGGTCACATGCTGCAGGCCAGCGTCGAGAACAAGCTCGGCATCAAGGTCATCACCAACGCGATGACCACCGAGATCCTCGGCAAGGACAAGGTCACCGGCGTCAAGCTGTCCGACGGCACGGTCATCCCCTGCGACGTCGTGGTGATCGCCGCCGGCATCCGGCCGAACACCCAGGTTGCCGCGGACAGCGGGCTGACCGTCGAGCGCGGCATCGTGGTCGACGACCAGATGCGGGTGCAGGACGAGGACGACATCTACTCGGTCGGGGAGTGCGCCCAGCACCGCGGCAACCTGTACGGCCTGGTCGCGCCGCTGTGGGACCAGGCGAAGGTGCTCGCCGATCACCTCACCGGCCGCAACGTCGAGGCCGCGTACACCGGCTCGAAGCTCTCCACCAAGCTGAAGGTGGCCGGCATCGACGTCGCCTCGATGGGCCTGATCGCCCCGGAGACCGACGACGACGAGGTGATCATCTACAGCGAGCCCAAGAAGGGCGTCTACAAGCAGCTCATCATCCGCGACGGCGCGCTGGCCGGCGCGATCCTGGTCGGCGACAACAGCAAGGCCGCCAGCCTGATCCAGTCGTTCGACCGCGCCCAGGCCCTGCCCGAGGAACGGGCCGAGATGCTCTTCGACATCGGCGGCCCGACAGGCGAGGTGTCGCCTTCTGAAATGCCCGATGACGCCCAGGTCTGCAACTGCAACGGCGTCAGCAAGGGCGCCATCTGCGGTGTCGTCAACGCCGGCTGCAAGACCGTCTCCGGCGTGATGGACAAGACCCGGGCCGGCAAGGGCTGTGGCACCTGCAAGCCGCTGGTCCAGCGGATCGTCGAATGGGCGGCCGGTGGCGAGGCCGAGGAGGACCCGGCCGCCTCCTGGTACGTCCCGGGCGTGCCGATGCCGAAGCCGGAACTGATGGCCGCGATCCGCAAGTACGAGCTGAAGAGCGTGTCGTCGGTCTTCGAGAAACTGGTGCCGGGCGGCGAGCACGACGCCAAGAGCAAGATGGGCCTCGCCTCGCTACTCAAGATGATGTGGGCCGACCAGTACGAGGACGAGCGCGACGCCCGCTTCATCAACGACCGGGTGCACGGCAACATCCAGAAGGACGGCACCTTCTCGGTGGTCCCGCAGATGAAGGGCGGCGTCACCACCCCGGCCGAGCTCAAGCGGATCGCCGAGGTCGCCGAGAAGTACCAGGTGCCGATGGTCAAGCTCACCGGCGGCCAGCGCATCGACCTGCTCGGGATCCCGAAGGAGCAGCTGCCGGCGATCTGGGCGGACCTCGACATCCCTTCCGGGTACGCCTACGCGAAGAGTTTCCGCACGGTGAAGACCTGCGTCGGCTCCGACTTCTGCCGATTCGGTGTCGGTGACTCGACGGCGCTGGGCATCGCGATCGAGGAGCGTTACCAGGGCCTCGAGGGGCCCGGCAAGATGAAGCTCGCAGTGACCGGCTGCCCGCGTAACTGCGCCGAGGCGTACGTCAAGGACCTCGGTGTCGTGGCGATCGACGGCGGCAAGTGGGAGATCTACGTCGGTGGTGCCGCGGGCGCTCACATCCGCAAGGGTGACCTGCTCTGCACGCTGGACACGGCGGAGGAGGTCATCCGGATGACCGGCCGCTTCCTGCAGTACTACCGCGAGAACGCGAACTGGCTGGAGCGCACCTACTCGTTCGTGCCCCGGATCGGCATCGAGCGGATCCGCGAGATCGTCGTCGAGGACGCCGACGGCATCGCCGAGGCCCTGGACGCCGCGGTCGAAGAGGCCGTCCAGTCGTACAAGGACCCCTGGAAGGAGCGGGCCGTCCCGGCCACGCCCGGCCAGTTCCGTACCTCCCTTCCCCTGACCGTTCTCCCCCAGGTTCCGGTGCGCTCATGACCATCGCCCCCATCGCCGAGACCGTTCTCGGCCCCCTCGACGAGATCCCCTTCGGCGAAGGACGCACCTACGCCGTCGGGTCCGAAATGATCGCAGTCTTCCGCCTCCGCGACGGCTCCCTTCGCGCGGTGTCGGCGGTCTGCCCCCACAAGGGCGGCCCGCTCGCGGACGGACAGATCGACAACAAGGTTGTCGTCTGCCCCTTGCACCTCTACGCATGGGACCTCGCCACCGGGTGTTCCCAGTCCGGACAGCCCCCGATCAGCGTCTACCCGGTCCGGGTCGATGACGGTCACATCATTTTGGGAGACTGACAATGACTGCGACACTTCCTACGATTTCTCCCGAAAGGCCCGCGGCGAAGACGCTGAAGGGTCACTGGATCGACGACTGGCGGCCCGAGGACCCGACGTTCTGGGACAACGGTGGCAAGCAGATCGCCAAGCGCAACCTGATCTTCTCGATCTTCTCCGAGCACATCGGTTTCTCGGTGTGGTCGCTCTGGTCGGTCATGGTGCTGTTCCTCGGTCCCGCCTACGGCTTCGACCCGGCACAGAAGTTCCTGCTCACCGCCGTGCCGACGCTGGTCGGGGCGGCGCTGCGGATCCCGTACACCTTCGCCGTCGCCCGGTTCGGCGGCCGTAACTGGACCATCATCAGCGCATCGCTGCTCCTGATCCCGTCGATCACGGCAGCCTTCATGATCAAGCCGGGCGTCGAATACTCGACCCTGCTGATCCTGGCCGCGCTGGCCGGCGTCGGCGGCGGCAACTTCGCCTCCTCGATGGCCAACATCAACGCGTTCTACCCGGACCGCCTCAAGGGCTGGGCGCTCGGCATCAACGCCGGCGGCGGCAACATCGGCGTCCCCGCGGTGCAGCTGGTCGGCCTGCTCGTGCTCGCCACCGTCGGCGCCGGCAGCCCCGGCCTGGTGGCCGGCGTCTACATCCCGCTGATCGTGATCGCGGCGGTCGGCTCGGCGTTGTACATGGACAACCTCACGCAGGCCCGCAACGAGAAGCGCGGCATGCGCGACGCGACCAAGGAGGGGCACACCTGGGTGATGTCGGTGCTCTACATCGGCACCTTCGGCTCCTTCATCGGCTTCGGGTTCGCCTTCGGCCAGGTGCTCCAGGTGCAGTTCGCGGACATCTTCAACACCCCGGTCAAGGCCGCCTACCTGACCTTCATCGGCCCGCTGCTGGGCTCGCTGATCAGGCCGTTCGGCGGCGCGCTGGCCGACCGGTTCGGCGGCTCGAAGGTCACCTTCATCAACTTCATCGCGATGGCCGCCGGCGCGTCGATCGTGCTCTTCGCGGCGCAGCAGCGGTCGCTGCCGCTCTACCTGGTCGGGTTCATCACCCTGTTCATCCTCAGCGGACTGGGCAACGGCTCGACCTACAAGATGATTCCGGCGATCTTCAAGCAGAAGTACGCGGGGGACGAGCACCGGGCCCGGCGGATCTCCGGAGCGGTCATCGGCATCGCCGGAGCGATCGGCGCGGTCGGCGGTGTGCTGGTGAACCTGGCCTTCCGGCAGTCGTTCCTGACCTACAAGGACGCGGACGCGGCGTACATGGCGTTCATCGCGTTCTACGCGCTCTGTGTTCTGATCACCTGGGCGGTCTACCTGCGGCCGGGGGCGCGTACCAAGATCGCGGTTTGATCTTCTCGGTTGTGCTGGCCTTTTCGGCCGATCAGCTTACCGGCTGAAAGTATGAGCTCCCGCGGGGTGACTGCGGGAGTTCATTCTTTTGGGGGCGGGTTGCCCTGCGGCATGAGCCCCGGCGAATCCTACGATCCGTCTTGTCCAGAAATTACCCTTTCTCCTGGAATCGGTGATCGTATGAACAAGATGACCCGTGCCATCGCCATGACCGGCGCTGCCGTCGCCGCCGGTGTCTCGATGACCGCCGGGCCCGTCGCCGCAGCCCCCGCCGCCGGTCCGGTGGCCGCCGTGGCCACTGTGAGCGCCAGGCCGGCCGCGCCACCGAAGCCGAGCTTCCAGCGCCGCGACCGGATCTTCGGCTTCTACAACAGCCCGCGGACCTGCCACAAGATCGGGCGGATGGGCCAGTGGAAGAACCAGTGGCAGCGCTACAGCTGCTTCAAGGTCTACCGTGGTTTCCACAGCGGGGATTGGGCGCTGAAGGTCTACTACGGCTGGAACTACAACCACGGCAACAAGCACTGGAACGACGGCCACGCCTCAGGTGGCGACAACTACGGTGGTCACGGACAGCGCAAGAGCTGACCGTCTGTTGATCAGCTGGAGGGAACGACATGGACCCCTGGCCCGAGATCCACCGGCAGCGGATCGCCGTCGCCGATCTGCTCGACGGACTCCGTGACGATCAGTGGGACGAGCCGTCGTTGTGTGCGGGGTGGACCGTCCGGGATGTGGCCGGGCATCTCACGTTGCAGCAGCTCGGCGTCCGGGACCTGGGGGACATGCTGCGGCACTGGAAGGGCGGGATGAACCCGACCATTCAGGATGCCGCCCGCCGCCGGGCCACCGCCTGGACCCCGGCCCAGCTCGTGGCGGACATCCGTGAGACGGCCGCCCTGCGCCGCCGGAACCTCGGGGTCACTCCGATGGAGACGCTCACCGACCTGCTGGTCCATGGGCAGGACATCGCCGTGCCGCTGGGTGTCGATCATCCGGTGCCGTCCGAGGCGGCCGCTGCGGCCACCCATCGCACGCTCACCATGCGGTTCTTTCCGCCGCCCCTTCCATCGGTACGCCTGATGGCCGGCATCCGCCTGACCGCGACCGACATGTCGTGGTCGTTCGGGGACGGTCCCGAGGCCCGTGGCCCGATCGCCGCGCTCCTGTTGATCGCCACCGGCCGTTTCGTGGCGTTGTCACAGCTCACCGGCCCCGGCGCCGAAATCCTGGCGGCCCGCCGACCGGCCTGACCACCACCCGGCGTGGTGGCCTGTGGTGCGGATCGGACCGTAGGCCGGCACGTCGGGTGGGGGTTACGGGCGAGGACGGCGGCCCCACAGGACCAGGCCGGTCAGCAGCAGGGCGCCGCCGAGGGCGACCATCGCCACGGCTGTGCCGGTCCGGGTGTCGCCGGTGAAGTGGGATGCCGCGATCCAGCCGCCGCTGATGTTGAAGATCAGCACCATCAGGCCCTGCGGAACGACCGGGATCCAGCCCACCGTCAGCAGGATCAGCGCCCAGGCGGTGGCGCGGTTCGCGCGGTACCAGTCGGCGTCCCAGGTCAGCGGGATCGGCGTCTCCGGTGGGCGGGTTCGCTGGCCGGCGGCGGTCAGCACCTCGGCGCTGCGGGTGGCGAGACGGTCGTCGGCCAGCCACGCTCCGCCGGCCCAGGCTGCGGCGCCGGCGGCGAGACCGAGCAGCGGGGCGAGCCAGCGCAGGGACTCCGGGCCCCAGATGATCATGGACATGGGCGCGGCCGCAGCGATCAGGCCGGCGCCGGAGGCCACCAGCACGCTGATGATGTCGGTCGGGTTGTCGGCCGACGTCGGATGCCGCGGGTCCGGCACCGGGCGGACCCGCAACAGCGACACCCACACGGGTACGGTCGCACCCGCCCCCAGCACCGCCGGCAGCACCGCGAGCGCGGGCAGCGGGTCGACGCCCGGCGCGAGCAGGATCCCGGCGACGGTCAGGACCAGCGCGATCGGTGTGACCAGCACCAGCCAGGCCGCCGCCCGTCCGCGGACCTCGGCCCGTTCGCCGCCGGGTGTGGTGAACGGGATCCACAGCGCGGTGCCGTCCAGCCCGACCAGTCCGGCGGACATGGCGGCGGCCCACAGCGCGGCGAAGACACCGGCCCACGGCACGAGCACATCCACGCTCGCGATCATCGGCAGCGCGGCCAGCAGAGCGCCGTAGACGACGGCGAACGCCAGGTACTGCACCCGCAGCGGATGCCGCACCCAGGTGCGCAGCTCACGGCCGGCGACCGCCCACACCGGACCCGGCCCCCACCAGCCCCAGGAAGGCCCCCGCCCCGCCGCCGATCCAGCAGACGCGGCCCTCGGCGCGGCCGGGGAGAAGGCCGGACTGGTGGCGGAGGCGGCAGGCGTGGGCGAGGAAGACGCGACCGGTGCCGGCGAGGGAGGAGCGGAGCCGGGGGAGCGGCGTGGCCGCCAACTGCTCCCGGCGACCAGGGCCCGGCGAACCAGCAGCAGGTAGCCCAGGGCGAACATCAGGACCAGCCCGGCCAGCCCGGCGATCATCCAGACCGCGCGGGCCGCTGAACCGGTGGCCGCGGACAGCGGCCAGCTTCCCGGGAACCACGGCAACCAGCGCACGACGCCGGCCGGTGCCCCGTCGAGCAGGGCGGTGATCCACGGCGCCACCGCCCACACCGAGCCGAGCACGCCCATCACGGTTCCGGTGAAGACTCCGGTGAGGACGGCGCCGACCGGACCGCCCGCGTGACCTATCGATTCGAGGGCGAACGCCGACCCGATCAACCCGATCAGCCACAGCAGCAGGGCCCCGAACCCGGCGACCAGCACGGCACGCACCCCGTACCGGGAGGCGTGGACGGGCAGGGACGCGAGCGCGATCAGTGACACCAGCGGCCCGATCCCGACCGCCGACGCCAGGAGCAGCCCGGCCGCGGCGGAGAGGCTGCCGACCGGTTCCAGGCGCAGATGCGACGGGCGGACCCGTCCGCGCCCGCCGCCGAGCATCAGTGGCAGCACGATCCAGCCGAGCACCCACGTTCCGGCCAGGATGGAAAGGGTGTGCGGGTTCCCGTACCAACCGAATTTGATCAACCAGGAGGCGGTGAGGAGACCGGCGATCGCAGCCACGATCGGACCTGGATGCTCGCGCAGCGAGCGCTGGAACATGGTCGCCCGCATCCGTGCGGGCGTGCCGACGGCGGTCACCGGACCAGCCAGGCCAGGCCGTCGGCGCCGCCGGTCTCGGCGCCGACGAGTTCGACGAACCGGTCCTCGAGCGGGATGCCCCCGGCGACGTCGGCGACCGGGCCGGCGGCGACGACCCGGCCCTGGTGGATGACGGTGACGTCGTCGCACATCTGCTCGACCAGCAGCATCGAATGGGTGGACAGCACGACCGTGCCGCCGCTGTCGGCGAACCGGCGCAGCACCCGCCGGATGCTCGCCGCCGACACCGGGTCGACGGCTTCGAACGGCTCGTCGAGGACCAGCAGCCGGGGCGCGTGCAGCAGCGCCTGAGCCAGGCCGACCTTCTTGCGGTTGCCGGTCGAGCAGTCGGCGAGCGGGGTGGCGGCCGCCTTGGTGATGCCGAGGACCTCGATGAGCTCACCCGCGCGTTCGGCCGCGGCGGCCCGGGACAGCCCGCGCAGCCCCGCGCTGTATCTGAGGAGTTCCGCGCCGGTGAGCCGTTCCGGCAGGTCGAGGCCGTCGGGCAGGACACCGGTGACGGCCCGTGCCGCGGCCCGGTCGGCGATCGCGTCGTGGCCCAGGACGCTGATCTCGCCGGCGTCCGGAACGACCAGGCCGACGGCCATGCCGATGGTGGTGGACTTGCCGGCGCCGTTGGGCCCGACGATGCCGTGGAAGGTGCCGGGCGCCACGGTCAGGTCGACGTGATCCACCGCCTGGAACGTTCCGAAGGTCTTGCAGAGTCCTCGAATCCGGAGTGCAGGCGATGACATGCGCGACAGGATAGTCAAAGACGCATCGACGGGGGTTCCCATCGGCCTGCGTTGATGGCAGCGTGTCACCACATGGGATGGAGAAGATCTTTCACCGTGGCCGCGATAGCGGTCCTCGTCGGTGCGTCGGTGGGACCCGCCGGGCCCGCCGCGGCCGCCGGGAAGTACGGCTACCTGAAGCCCGGTGGACAGCCGCGCCTCGTCGAGAAGGTGCCGGTCAACGTGGTGTTCATCGGCTACGAGCCGCAGCAGGTCGGGAAGAAGGCGTTCCTGGGCGAGCTGGCCGGCGGATACGAGCCGGTGGTCCGGTCGCGCCTCAACTACGGCGTCACCGAGAAGCTCGGCATCACCTACAAGTACGACTACAAGCTCACCTACGCCGACCGGAAGTACGAGGACAAGTTCTTCGGCCAGCTCAGCAAGCTCGCGAAGCCGGCTGACCTCACGACCTTCCAGCAGGCGTACAACGACCAGGCGAACAACGTCCTGGACATCGCGAACAACAACTTCATCGACGCGCCGAGCGTGGAGAAGTGGCTGGCATACAACGCGCCGGCCGGTGTCGACACGCGCCGTAACACCGTCTTCTTCATCAACTGGTTCGGCCGGTCCGACTTCAAGCACCACGTGTACA
The DNA here is from genome assembly GCF_040638175.1 of Actinoplanes sp. NPDC026670. Taxonomy (NCBI): domain Bacteria; kingdom Bacillati; phylum Actinomycetota; class Actinomycetes; order Micromonosporales; family Micromonosporaceae; genus Actinoplanes; species Actinoplanes sp. NPDC026670. The sequence goes on along the minus strand of NZ_JBEZXU010000030.1, from coordinate 107,177 downwards.
CGAAGATCGGCGAGCCGGACCCGGACACCGGCTACGACTTCGGCGCCAACCGGGCCAGCCGCAAGGTGATCGCCTGGGGCGGCACGACCGCCGACGACGAGGAGACCGGTCTCGGCAGCACCCGCCGGGTCTGGTTCCACGACCTGTCGGCCGGTCCCGAGTCGTGGACCAGCAACTACGACGTCGACAACAAGGACCTCGACGGCGACGGCGTCGAGGACTACCGGATGCCGCCGACCTGGGAGTACAAGGCGGGCGGCTACCGTGCTCCGTCGGCCCTCGCCGGCGACCTCGGCAAGATCACCCGCTATGTGGCGCTGAACCTGCTGTTCACCACGTCGCCGCTGTACCCGGTCGAGCTGCCGACGGCCGAGCCGCCGAAGACGCTGAACATCGACGACAACACGTACGAGGGCTGGCCCGGCGTCGACGCGTCCGAGGAGTACGTCACCCCGGCGCTGCTCAAGCAGGAACTGGCCGAGCTGCGGTGGCGCAACAAGCTGTCGTACGACGCGCAGGACCTGCCGTACGACGCCAAGGCCGAGGAGTGCTACCTGGGCGTCGTCATCACCGACGAGTCCTGCTACCCGGAGACCGGCTACCCGTCGATCGCCAACCTGTACCTGTACAACAAGGAGAACCTGGACCGGGCCCTCGACGACCAGGGCAAGGTCGACTACGAGATCCCGCTGTTCAACTACGCCGTGGGCGAGGGCGTCCCGACGCCGGGTCTCGGGTTCGCCGACGACAACTACGTCGACGGTGACCAGAGCTACGTGTTCTCGTTCGTCTCGCCGGACGTGGTCGCCGCCGGTTACGGCCTGACCACCACGCAGATCCACGAGGTCGGCCACCACCTGGGCATGAGCCACCCGCACGACGGCTACGACAGCGCCACGGGTGTCGACTACGGCCCGGCGAACGAGTTCTACTACGTCAACGCCGGTGACGAGAACAACTCGATGATGAGCTACATCGACGTCAACTGGGACTTCAGCCAGTTCGACCGGGACAACAGCGACCGGTTCCTCACGGCCGCCTACTGGGAGGCCGCGAACCGGCTGGCCGCCAACGTCCCGGCCGGCAAGGGCAAGTACGCCCTGAAGACCGCCGACGTGCTGCTCGGCGGCGCGTCGAAGGCGTTCGCCGCGCACAACTACCGGGCCGCCTACGCCCTGGCCGAGAAGGCCTACGGCACGGTCGCCGCCATCCCCGGCGTCGACGCGGCCGGCTTCGCCGCCACGCTCAAGGCCGAGGCCGACCAGTCCCGCCGCACCACCGAACTGCACAGCCCGCACGAGTTCATCGACACCCTGGCTCCGGACAGCCCCCGCAGCCAGCCCTGACCCCCTCCGGCCGGTCCCGGTTCGCGCCGGGACCGGCTTCTTTCTTCTTCGGTACGGCTGTCGCGCCCACCTTCCACAAAGACGTTTCCCGGCGCGCGACTGGTGAAGGCCGGAACGGACCGTGACTACGGCGCCTTGACTTCAACCGTTGTTGAGGGCCGAGCCTGATCCCATGACCGACTTCCGGCCCGCCCCGCACGTGTTCACCGCCCGCCCGCTCACCAGCCGCCCCGCCCGATGACCTCGACCGGGCACGTCCGCCGGGCGCCGCTGGACCGGCGGGTACGGGCGATCGGCCTGTCCCTCGCACTCGGCGGCCTGATGGTCGTGATCGACACGACGGTGACGACGGTGGCCGTACCCGCGATCGTGTCCGGCCTGGACGCCTCCCTGCCGGCCGCGCAATGGGCGACCGCCGGTTACCTGCTCGGCCTGGTCGCGGTGATCCCACTGGCCGGCTGGCTGTCCGGCCGCTACGGCGCCCGCCGGGTCTACCTCACCGCGTTGCTCGTGTTCACCCTGTTCTCCGCCCTGACCGGGCTGGCCTGGGACGTGACGTCACTCGCCGTCTTCCGGGTGCTCCAGGGCCTGGGCGGCGGCCTGCTGAACCCGGTCGGCCAGGCCATCGGACTGCGGGCCGCCCCACGCGAGGCCCGCGGCCGCCTGATGAGCCTGCTGGTACTGCCGTTGGTCGTCGGCCCGGTGCTGGGCCCGCTGCTGGCCGGCTGGCTGATCGACACGGCGTCCTGGCGCTGGATCTTCCTGCTGAACATCCCCCTGGGCCTGCTCGCCACCCTGGTCTGTGCCCGCGTCCTCCCGCCCGACGCGTCACCCACCTCCAAGCCCAGCTGGCTCTCACCGCTGTCCCGGCGGCCCGATGACAGCGGTGGCAGCCAGCCGGATCCGGGTGGGCGGCCGGACTGGGGTGGGCTCGTGCTGCTCTCCGGTGGGGCGGTGATGATCGTGCTCGGGGCTACCCTGGCGAGCGCCGGGCTCGCGCTGATCCTGGCCGGGCTCGGGATGCTCGGCGGGTTCGCGTGGCGGGCCCGGCGGATCCCCGAACCGATCGTCGACCTGCGACTGCTGCGGCACCGGCCGGTCCGGGCCGGCGCCGGGGTGCTGATCTGTTTCGCGGCCGCCTACTTCGGGTCGATGGCGGTGCTGCCGCTGTTCGTCCAGGGGGTGCGGGGCGATCCGGCGTCCCTGATCGGCGTGATCGGGATCCCGCAGGCGATCGTGGTCGGCCTGGTGGCGCAGGTCGCGACCCGGCTCGTCGACAGGTTCCCGGCCCGGCGGATCGTGCTCACCGGCACCGCCCTCGGCACCGTCGGCGGTGCGGCCCTGCTGGTGTCCGCCGGCACGAACGCCGGCTACCCGTGGATCATCGCGGCGACCGTGCTGCTCAGCGCCGGTTCGGGAGCGACCCTGATGCCGGCGATGACGGTCGCGCTGCGGGACCTCGACCACGCCGAGACACCCCGCGGCACCACCCTGCTCGCGCTCGTGGTCCAGCTGTCCAACGCGCTGGCCGGCGCAGTCACCGCGGTGACGCTCAGCGTTCTGGTGGCCCGGGCGATGCCGGCGACGAACGGGGGAGTGCCGGCCATGCTCGCCCTCGACGAGACGGCCCGCGCCGCGATGCGCCCGGACCTGGCCGCCGCGGTCGCCGCCGCCTACCTGCTCCCGGTCGTCCTGCTGGCCGGAAGCTGGCTGATCACCTACCGCGCGCTACGCCCGGACCAGCCCGCCAGCCGTCGCTGACGGCGGTAATGCCGAGCGGATTCCGGTGGTGAGCGACGGCTGGCGGTCTGGCGGACCGTGAGCCGTCGTTGACGGTGGTTTCGGGTGCGGATTCCCGCGGTGAGCGACGGCTGGCGGCCCGGCGGACCGTGAGCCGTCGCTGACGGCGGTTTCGGGGTGCGGATTCCGGTGGTGAGCGACGGCTGGCGGGCTGGCGGTGAGCCGGGCGGCGGGGCTTGTGGGCGGGCGGGGCGGTGGGGCAGGGCCGGGATGGCGGGACGGGGTGGGCGCGGTTGGGGCGGTTGTGGCGCGTACAAGAAGAAAGGCCGCATCCCCCGGTCGGAGGATGCGGCCTTGCGTGATGCGGAGGGTCAGCCCTTGACGCTGCCGGCCAGCAGGCCCCGGACGAAGTAACGCTGGAGCAGCAGGAACACCGTGACCGGCACGATGATCGAGACGAACGCGCCGGCGGACAGCAGGTACCAGGCGGTGCCCCGGGTGCCGCTGAGGTTGGACAGCTGCACGGTCAGCGGGGAGATCGCCGGCGATCCGGCGAACGTCAGCGAGACCAGCAGGTCGTTCCACACCCAGAGGAACTGGAAGATGCCGAACGCCGCCAGCGCCGGGGTGAGCAGCGGCAGCAGGACCCGGAAGAAGATCGACACGTGGCCCGCGCCGTCGATCCGGGCCGCCTCGATCAGGCTGGACGGCACCTCTTTGATGAAGTTGTGCAGCAGGTAGATCGCCAGTGGCAGCGCGAACGTCGAGTGCGACAGCCAGACGGTCCAGAACGTGCCGTCGATGTCCCAGGACACGAAGAGCTGGAGCAGCGGCAGCAGGGTGACCTGCAGCGGGACGATCTGCAACGCGAAGATCGCGATGAACAGGAAGTTCTTGCCGGGGAAGTTCATCCACGCGAACGCGTACGCCGCGAGCGACGCCAGGCACAGCGGGATGAGCACCGACGGGATCGTCATGACCAGCGAGTTCAGGAACGAGTCGGGCAGGTTCGCGCCGGCCTGTTCCGGGTCGAGAACCGCTTTGTAGTTGTCCAGCGTGAACAGCGGGTTGGTGAACGTCGTCCACCAGCCGCTGCGCCGGATGTCCTCGGTCGTCCGGAAGGACGTGATGAGCAGCCCGAACGTCGGGAGCGTCCAGAGCACGGCCAGGACGACCGCGGCCAGTGACGCCCACGGCGAGGTCAGTTTCGCCTTCGCGGTGGCGGCTGCGGACAGCTTCTTGGTCTCGGTCTTCGTGGCCGGCGTGGTGGTGAGCGGTGCTGCGGTGGTCATCACGCCTCCGATCGGCGAAGCTGGCGGATGTTGTAGACGACGATCGGGATGACGAGGACGAACAGCACCACCGCGAGCGCGGCGCCGAGGCCCCGGTTGTCGCTGCGGAAGGTCTGGCTGTAGAACTCGTTCGCGATGACGCTGGTGTCGAACCGGCCACCGGTCATGGTCTGGACGACGTCGAAGACCTTCAGGGTGCCGATCGCGATGGTCGTGACCACCACGATGACCGCCGGACGGATCGCCGGGAGGGTGACGAACCGGAACATGCCCCACGGGCCGACGCCGTCGAGGCGGGCCGCCTCGATGATGTCGTCCGGGATCGCCTTGATGGCCGCCGACAGCACGGTCATCGCGAAGCCGGCCTGGATCCACACCATCACGGCGATCAGCAGGAACGTGTTCAGCGGCGACTCGATGAGCAGCTGGACCGGTTCCCCGCCGAGCCAGACGATGATCTGGTTGACGAAGCCGATCTGCTTCACCGTGCCCTGGTTGGGCCGGTACTCGTACATGAACTTCCAGATCACGCCGGCCGCGACGAACGAGATCGACATGGGCAGGAAGATCAGCGCCTTGGCGAACGACTCCATCCGGGCCTTGTCGACCAGGATGGCGTAGAGCAGGCCCACGCCGGTCGCGACGAACGGGGTGACGAGCACCCAGAACGCCGTGTTGCGCAGCACGGTCAGCTGCTCCGGGTCGCTCAGGATCGTCGCGTAGTTCTCGAACCCGATGAAGTTCTTCAGCGAGGCGTCGAAGAACGACTGGTAGATGGTCCGCAGACCGGGGTAGAGCAGCCCGACGCTGAGCATCAGCACGGTCGGGGCGAGGTAGAGCGCGGCGACCGCGCGGTCACGCTTGCCGGTGAACCGGCCGGCGATGAACAGGATCAGGCCGATGACAGCGGCGAACAGAAGGATCGCCGCGCCCATCTGCAGGATCTTCTGAGATGTAGTGGTGGCGGTGGTGAACACGCGGCCCGTTCCTCCTCAGTGCGTACGGAGGGATGAGAGGTCTTAAGTGAAGAACAGAAGTGATCAGACTGCTAGGGCCGGTCGGGCGAAATCCCGACCGGCCCCGGTGCAGCTATCCGATCACTTGGGCCACGCGGCCTCGATGGCGTCGAGGGTCTTCTTGGTGTCCTGACCGGTGATCCAGTTGGTGCTCTGCTTCCAGAACGCGTTGGAGCCGACCGCGGCGGGCATCATGTCCGAGCCGTCGAAGCGGAACTGGGCGTTCGGGTCCTGGAGGATCTTGGCGGACAGCTGGTCGATCGGGTTCACCAGGTTGGAGATCTGGAGGCCCTTGTTGGCGCTGACCCAGCCGGAGGAGACCTTCGCCTTGGCGTTGGCCCACACGTCGGTCGCGAGGTAGGTCTGGAAGGCCTTGACCTCGGGACGGTCCGCGAACGCGAGAACGAACTCGCCACCACCGAGAACCGGCTTCTTGTCGGCGGTCTCACCCGGCAGGTAGAAGGCGTAGACGTCGCCGTCCTCGGCCACCTTGGTGTTCTTGTCGAAGTTCGCCGCGTAGAAGCTGGCCTGGCGGTGCAGCGAGCAGTTGCCCTCGATGATCTGCAGGCCGGCGTCCTGGAACGTGGTGCTGGCGATGCTCTTGACGTCGCCGAGACCGCCGTTGACGTACTTGTCGTTCTTCAGGTACTCGCCGACCGCGTCAAGCGCCTTGGTCGACTCGGCGCTGTTGAACGGCAGCTCGTGCTTGACCCACTTGTCGTAGGCCTCGACACCGTTGAGCCGGAGGTAGAAGTCCTCCATCCAGTCGGTCAGCGGCCAGCCGGTCGCCTCACCGGAGGAGATGCCCGCGCACCACGGCTTCTTGCCGGTGGCGGCGATCTTGTCGCTCAGGGTCTTGAGCTCGGCGAGCGTGGTGGGGACGGTGTAGCCGTTGTCGGTGAACTCCTTGGGGGAGTACCAGACCAGCGACTTCACGTTGGCGCCCAGCGGGGCGGCGTAGAACTTGCCGTCGACAGTCCCGTACGCCTTCCAGTCGGCGCCGAAGTTCTTGTCGACGAGCGCGGCCGTCTCGGCCGGGGCTTCCTTGGCCTTGCCGGTGGCGACCAGGCGCTGGAGCAGGCCCGGCTGCGGCACGTAGGCGACGTCCGGCGGGTTGCCGGCCTCGGCGCGGATCAGGACCTGGGTCTCGAAGGCCTTGTCGCCCTCGTACTTGATGGTGACGCCGGTGCAGTCCTCGAAGGGCTTGTAGGACTGCTTCTGCGGAGCGTCCTCCGGGGTCACGATGCCCGTGTAGATCGAGACTTCCTTGCCCTTGAGGTCACCGAAGGCGGTGTAGGGCGAGCAGTCGATGGCTCCGAGAGAGGAGGCCGGGACCGTGCCCGTGCCTCCTTCTTCCTTACTGTCCGCGCAGGCGCTCAGGCCGAGAACCAGGCCCGCGCTGAGGGCACCGGCGAGCGCGATCCGCGATCGCGAACTCCCACGTTGAACGAACATACCGCTCCCTATGTCATGTAGCGCCTCCGGCGTCTTGCGACGCCGCCGTCCGAAGCGCTTCTTGACCAACAGTCAAGAGGTAACCAGCAAGTTGCGCAATGATTTCAGCGCGATCGAGTCGGTAACGATATCGCTGCGACCCACCGGCACCTTAACCGGTTAAGGAGATTGGCGGAAGAGCCTACCGTTACCCGACTTCGGGAGTGGGTTTTTACCCGTATTTGTCCGGACTAAACGGCAATCGCGTATGGTGTGAGCCGGTTTTGCTGGGTTCGGGCTAACCCCTCTGTCAAAGCCCGCGAAAAGAAACCGCCGCGGCGGCCAGTGGCCACCGCGGCGGTTGACGTACGTCTACGTGCGTTTTATCCGGATACCGCCACGTAGCGGTAGCCGAGCCGGCGCATCCGGTCGGCGTCCAGCACGTGCCGGCCGTCCAGCAGGATCGGGGTGCGCATCAGGCCGACGAACTTCGACCAGTCCAGCTCCAGGTACTGCGCCCACTCGGTGACCAGCACGACCGCGTCGCAGTCGGCGAACACGTCGTCGATGGTCTCGCTCAGGTACGCCGACAGCTCCGGCTGCTCGATCCGGAACCGGCCGGTGGCCACCGGGTCGTGCAGCTTGACCCGGGCGCCCCGGGCGATCAGCGAGTTCGCGATGTCCAGGGCGGGCGCGTCGCGCAGGTCGTCGGTGTTCGGCTTGAACGCCAGGCCGAGCAGGCCGATCTTGCGGCCCTTGAGGATGCGCAGCTCGTCCTGGAGGCGCTCGACGGCGATGGCCCGCTGCCGGCTGTTGACCTCGCGCGCGGCCTTCACGATCGGCATGTCGAGGTTGTACTCCGAGGCGGTCGCGATCAGCGCCTTGGTGTCCTTGCCGAAGCAGGAGCCGCCCCAGCCCACGCCGGGCTGCAGGAACCGGGAGCCGATCCGCTGGTCCAGGCCCATGCCCCGGGCGACCTCGGTGATGTCGGCGCCCACCTTGGCGGCGAGCTGGCCGATCTCGTTCGCGTAGCTGATCTTCAAGGCCAGGAACGCGTTCGCCGCGTACTTGATCAGCTCGGCCGACGCCAGGTCGGTGGAGACCAGCGGGACCGCGTTGGCGTCCTCCGGCCGGGGCAGGAAGGTCGGCGCGGTGAACGTCTGGTTGATGATCGGCCGGTAGAGGCGGTTGAGCACCTCGAGGCTGCGCGAGTTGTCCGAGCCGATGACGATCCGGTCCGGGTAGAGGGTGTCGGCGATGGCGTTGCCCTCACGGAGGAACTCCGGGTTCGACGCGACGGCGAACTCGACGCCCTCGGGCCGGTCCTCGCGCTGCTCGAACGAGTCGCGCAGGATGGCGTCGACCCAGTTGCCACTGCCGATCGGCACGGTGGACTTGTTGACCACGACGGTGAAGTCGTGGTCCAGGTTCTGGGCGACGGTCTCGGCGGCGCTGCGGAGGTAACGCAGATCGGGGCTGCCGTCCTCGGCCGACGGGGTCTGCACCGCTACGAACACGACGTCCGCGCCGGGGACCGCCTCGGAGTACGAGGTGGTGAAGGTGAGATTCTGCGCCGCCTCGGCGAGCAGGTCCTCCATCCCGGGCTCGTAGATCGGGCACTTGCCGCCGCGCAGCATGTCGACCTTGGCCTGGTCGAGGTCGACACAGGTCACCTCGTGACCGAGGAAGGCCAGGCTGACGCCCGTGGTCAGGCCGACATAGCCGGTACCGATAACGCAAACCTTCATGCAATCTCCTCCACCGCTATGCCGTACCCGCGGTTACGCCACGTATTCGGAAAGTGGCCCAACCGGCCTCTCGCCGGGCCGGCCGGCCGGCGCCTCGGATGGTGCCGACCTGCGTGTTCCGGCCGAATGATACACAGCCCTTCCAGCAGTCAAATGTCACTGAATGTCGCTTTGGTTCCGACGAGGTGAACGGTCGCCCGAACATCTCCGAGAAGTTTCCGGCTCTTGACATGAAGATGACAGCGACCGACGCTTCTGGGAGCGCTCCCACTCATGCCTTTCAATGAAAGGGTCATCCCCCATGCGAAGGTCCCCCGGCTTCGCCATCGTCGCCGCCCTCGTGGCGGCAGCGACGGCGGTCGTCGTAGCCTCCGGTCCACAGGGTGCCGCCGCCGCCCCCGCAGAGCCCTACACCTGGAAAAACGTTCGCATTGACGGTGGCGGGTTCGTGCCCGGCGTCGTCTTCAACCCGGGCGAGAAGGACCTCATCTACGCCCGCACCGACATCGGCGGGGCCTACCGCTGGAGCCAGTCGGCGCAGAGCTGGACCCCGCTTCTGGACTGGGTCGGACAGGACGACTGGGGCCACAACGGCGTTCTCAGCATCGCCGCCGACCCGGTCGACACCACCCGGGTTTACGCCGCCGTCGGCATGTACACGAACTCCTGGGACCCCAACAACGGCGCGATCCTGCGCTCCACGGACAAGGGAAACACCTGGTCACGGACGTATCTGCCGTTCAAGGTCGGCGGCAACATGCCTGGCCGCGGGATGGGTGAACGGCTCGCCGTGGACCCGCGGAACAACCGGAACGTCTATTTCGCCGCCGAGGGCGGAAACGGGCTCTGGCGCAGCACCGACTACGGCGCGACGTGGGGAAAAGTGGCCAACTTCCCGAACGCCGGTAACTACGTCGCCGACCCGACCGATACGAACGGCTATCTGAATCAGAACCAAGGTCTGACATGGGTCACCTTTGACCCAGCGTCACCGGCTGTATACGTCGGAGTAGCCGACAAGGAGAACCCGGTCTACCGGTCGCTGGACTCCGGCGCCACCTGGGAGCGGGTCGCCGGCCAGCCCACCGGATATCTCGCGCACAAGGGTGTCATCCAGGGCAAATACCTCTTCATCGCGACCAGTGACACCGGGGGGCCGTACGACGGCGCGGCCGGTCAGGTCGCCCGCCTGGACACCACCACCGGCGTCTGGACCGACATCTCGCCGACCCCGGTCGCCGACCGCTACTACGGCTACTCGGGCCTGACCGTGGACGCCCAGAAACCGGGCACCCTGATGGTCGCCACCCAGATCTCCTGGTGGCCGGATGCGATCTTCTTCCGCTCCACCGACTACGGGGCCACCTGGACCCGCGCCTGGGACTGGAACGGCTACCCGAGCCGGACCAAGCGCTACACCATGGACATCTCGGCCAACCCGTGGCTGGACTTCAACAGCACCGCCCAGGCGCCCGAGGAGAGCCCGAAGCTCGGCTGGATGAACGAGTCCCTGGCGATCGACCCGTTCGACTCCAACCGGCTGTTCTACGGCACCGGCGCCACCCTCTACGGCACCACGCAGCTGACCAACTGGGACAGCAACACCACGTTCACCATCAAGCCGTTCGCCAAGGGCATCGAGGAGACCGCGGTCCAGGACCTGGCCAGCCCACCGACCGGCGCCCCACTGGTCAGCGCCCTCTACGACGTCGGCGGCTTCCACCACGCCGACCTCGACACGGTGCAGGCCGGCTTCCACGACACCCCGGCCCTGGGCAGCAACACCGGCCTGGACTTCGCCGAGCTCAGCCCGTCGTTCTTCGTCCGGGTCGGCAACGCCGACGCGGCCCCGCACATCGGCATCTCCAACGACGGCGGCAAGAGCTGGTACCAGGGCCAGGAGCCGTCCGGCGTGACCGGCGGCGGCACCGTCGCGGTCGGCGCCGACGCGAACGCCGTGGTCTGGTCGCCGGCCGGCGTCGGCGTGCACTACTCCACCACGCGGGGCAGCACGTGGAGCGCCGCCACCGGCATCCCCGCCGGAGCCAAGGTGGAGAGCGACCGGGTCAACCCCAAGACCTTCTACGGGTACGCCGCCGGCAAGTTCTACACGAGCACGGACGGCGGCGCGACGTTCACCGCGTCGGCCGCCGCGATGCCCGCCGACGGCCGGGTCAACCTGAAGGCGGTGCCGGGCGTGGCCGGCGAGGTGTGGCTGGCCGGCAAGACCGGGCTGCTGCGCTCCACGAACTCCGGCCAGACGTTCACCACCATCGGCGGCGGCGTCTCCGAGGGCGTCAACGTGGCGTTCGGCAAGGCCGCGCCGGGGGCCACCCGTCCCGCGGTCTTCCTGGTCGGCACGGTCGACGGCGTCGACGGTGTCTTCCGGTCCGACAACACCGGCGCCTACTGGGTGCGGATCAACGACGACAAGCACCAGTACGGCAACGCCGGCGACGCCCTGGCCGGCGACCCCCGGATCTACGGCCGGGTCTACCTCGGCACCAACGGCCGGGGCATCCTCTACGCCGACCGGCAGGGCGGCCCGGCCAGCCCGACCCCGTCGGTGTCGGCGTCCTCGTCGGCGAGCCCGAACCCGTCGGTCTCCGTGTCGATCTCGGTCCCGCCGTCGGTCACGGTCTCGCCGAGCACCTCGACCGGCACCTCGACCGGCTGCACCGCCACCTACCGGGTGACCGGCCAGTGGGGCGGCGGCTTCCAGGGCGAGGTCACCGTCAAGAACACCGGGACCACCGCCACCACCGGCTGGAAGGCCGGCTGGTCCTACACCGCCGGGCAGGTCGTCACCCAGAGCTGGGGCGGCACCGCCACCCAGTCCGGGTCGGCCGTGTCCGTCGTGAACGCCGGCTACAACGGCGTGCTGTCGTCCGGGGCTTCCACCACCTTCGGATTCCTCGGCAGCAACACCGGCACCACCAACCCCGTTCCGTCCCCGATCACCTGCTCCACCACCCCGTAGTCCGGGTACCAGGCGGCGCCCGGAGCCTTACCGGGCGCCGCCACCACCCGGCGGAGAGGAAATCCCCGTGACCCCATCCCCCAGAAGCGCCGGAGGACTCCGGCGCAAAGTCGCGCTCGCCGGCGTCGCCGTCCTCGGCGCCGGCGCAGTGCTCGCGGCCGGCGCCCCGGCCTATGCCGCGGCCGGCTGCACCGTCGTGTACAAGGTGCAGAGCCAGTGGCCCGGCGGGTTCACCGGCGACATCCAGATCAAGAACACCGGTGACCCGCTGACCACGTGGAAACTCGAGTTCGACTTCCCGGACGCGGCGCAGAAGGCCGGCCAGGGCTGGAGCGGCGTCTACAGCCAGAGCGGCCAGCACGTCACCGTCAACAACGCGGCCTGGAACGGGTCGCTGGGCACCAACGCGACGGTCGGCACCGGCTTCAACGGCACGTTCGGGACGGCCAACCCGGTCCCCACCGCGTTCACGCTCAACGGCACCGCCTGCAACCAGGCCGCGAACGCGCCGACCGTGGCGATCACCAGCCCGGCCGCCAACACCCGCTACACCGCGCCGGCGTCCATCCCGATCGCGGCGACCGCCACCGCGGCCAGCGGGCAGACCATCAGCAAGGTCGAGTTCTACCACGACGGCCTGCTGCTGGGCACCGACACCGCGGCGCCGTACACGTACTCCTGGGACGGGGTGCCGGCGCAGACCGCCGCGTACCACGTGCAGGCGATCGCGTACGACAACGCCGGCACCAAGAGCAGCACCGCCGACGTGCCGGTCTACGTGGACGCGGCGACCACCCCGGCGATCGTCGCCGACGCCACCTCGCTGGCGATCAACCCGGGCGCCAGCGGCACGTTCAAGCTCGCGCTGAGCAAGGCGCCGACCGCGAACGTCACCGTGGCCGTGGCCCGTTCGGCCGGCTCCACCGCGGTCACCGTGACCCCGGCGACGCTCACCTTCACCACGTCGAACTGGAGCACCGGACAGTCCGTCACGGTCGCGGCCGCCAGCACGGCGACGGCCGGCTCCACCGCGACGATCACCGCCAGCTCGACCGGCTACACGTCGGCCCAGCTGGGCGTCACGGTCACCGAGCCCGGCTCGGTGGACACCCGGTTCACGCAGCTCTACAACGACCTGAAGAACCCGGCCAACGGCTACTTCAGCCCGGAGGGCGTGCCCTACCACTCGATCGAGACGCTGATCGACGAGGCGCCCGACCACGGTCACGAGACCACGAGCGAGGCGTTCTCCTACTGGCTGTGGCTGGAGGCCGCCAACTCGCGGATCACCGGCGACTGGGCGCCGTTCAACAGCGCCTGGACCACGATGGAGAAGTACATCATCCCGTCGCACGCCGACCAGCCGACGAACGCGAACTACAACGCGTCCAAGCCGGCCACGTACGCGGCCGAGTACCCGCTGCCGTCGCAGTACCCGTCGCAGCTCGACACCAGCGTCTCGGTCGGCACCGACCCGCTGGCCGCCGAGCTGAAGAGCGCGTACGGCACCGACGACATCTACGGCATGCACTGGCTGCTGGACGTCGACAACACGTACGGCTTCGGCCACTGCGGTGACGGCACCACCCGGGTCGCGTACATCAACACCTTCCAGCGTGGCACGCAGGAGTCGACCTGGGAGACCGTGCCGCAGCCGTCCTGCGACACGTTCAAGCACGGTGGCCCGAACGGCTACCTGGACCTGTTCACCAAGGACGCGTCCTACGCCAAGCAGTGGAAGTACACCAACGCCCCGGACGCCGACGCCCGTGCCGTGCAGGTCGCCTACTGGGCTCTGCAGTGGGCCACCGAGCAGGGCAAGCAGTCGCAGATCTCGACGACCGTCGCGAACGCCGCCAAGATGGGCGACTACCTGCGGTACTCGTTCTACGACAAGTACTTCAAGCAGCCCGGCTGCGCGTCCACCTCGTGTGCCGCGGGCACCGGCAAGAACGCCTCCAGCAACCTGATGTCGTGGTACTACGCCTGGGGCGGGGCCTACGACACCAGCGCCGGCTGGGCGTGGCGCATCGGCTCCAGCACCAGCCACTTCGGCTACCAGAACCCGATGGCCGCGTACATCATGTCCAACGTCAGCGCCTTCAACCCGAAGTCGCCGACCGCGAAGGCGGACTGGCAGGCCAGCCTGACCCGTCAGCTGGAGTTCTACCAGTGGCTGCAGTCGTCCGAGGGCGCGATCGCCGGCGGCGCGACGAACAGCTGGAACGGCAACTACTCGGCGCGGCCGACCGGCACGCCGACCTTCTACGGCCTGGCCTACGTCGAGGCCCCGGTCTACTCCGACCCGCCGTCCAACCAGTGGTTCGGCATGCAGACCTGGTCGCTGGAGCGGCTGGCCGAGTACTACTACACGACCGGTGACGCCAAGGCCAAGACGATCCTCGACAAGTGGGTCACTTGGGCGCTGGCCAACTCCACCATCACCGCCACCAGCTACGAGATCCCGTCCGAGCTGACCTGGTCCGGCGCGCCGGCCACGTGGAACCCGTCGAGCCCGGCGGCCAACACCGGCCTGCACGTCACGGTCAAGTCCAAGAGCAACGACCTGGGTGTCGCCGGCTCGTTCGCGAAGCTGCTGACCTTCTACGCCGCCAAGTCCGGCAACGCGGCGGCGAAGACGGCGGCGAAGAACCTGCTCGACGCGATCTGGACGCACAAGGACGGCAAGGGTGTCTCGGTGACCGAGACCCGGGCCGACTACAACCGGTTCGACGACGTCTACAACGCGTCCACCGGTCAGGGCATCTACATCCCCCAGGGCTGGACCGGGAAGATGCCGAACGGCGACGTGATCCAGCCGGGTGTCTCGTTCCTGGACATCCGCAGCTTCTACCGCAACGACCCGGACTTCCCCAAGGTCCAGGCCTACCTGAACGGCGGCGCCGCGCCGACGTTCAACTACCACCGGTTCTGGGCGCAGGTCGACGTGGCCACCGGCTACGCCGAATACGCCCGCCTCTTCCCCCAGGGGTGACGATGAAACGCCTACGTATGGTCGCGGTGGCCCTGTTCGCCGCCGCGGCCGGGATCCTGGCCCTGCCCAGTTCCCCGGCTCAGGCCCACGGCGCCATCCAGGTGCCCGGCAGCCGCACCTGGTTCTGCTACCAGGACGGCCGTAATCCGTCCACCGGCGCGATCGAGCCGAAGAACGCGGCGTGTGCCGCGGCGGTCGCGACCAGCGGCGTCAACGCGCTCTACAACTGGTTCGCGGTGCTCCGTTCGGACGGGGCCGGGCGGGTCAACGGCTTCCTCCCGGACGGCCAGCTGTGCAGTGGTGGCACCGGTGGGCCGTACAACTTCACCGGTTTCAACCTGGCCCGGACCGACTGGCCGACCACGCACCTGACAGCCGGGGCGAACATCCAGTTCAAGTACAACGACTGGGCCAAGCACCCCGGCACGTTCTACCTGTACATCACCAAGGACGGCTACGACCCGACCAAGCCGCTCGCCTGGAGCGACCTCGAGCCGACGCCGTTCGACCAGGTGACCAACCCGCCGGCGAACGGCGGGCCGGGCACCGATGACGGGCACTACTACTGGAACGGCAACCTGCCGGCCGGTAAGACCGGCAAGCACCTGATCTACTCGGTGTGGTCGCGCTCGGACAGCACGGAGACCTTCTACGGCTGCTCCGACGTCGTCTTCGACGGCGGCAACGGCGAGGTCACCGGGATCGGCGGCAGCACCAGCCCGTCGCCGAGCACGCCCGGCAGCCCGTCGCCGAGCGTTCCGGGCAGCCCGTCGCCGAGCAACCCGCAGCCGAGCACGTCGACCAACCCGGGCGGCTGCACCGCGATGTACAACATCGTGTCGGCGTGGTCCGGCGGCTTCCAGGGCGAGGTCATGGTGCACGCCGGCACGTCCGCGGTGAACAACTGGAAGATCACCTGGACCTGGCCCGGCGGGCAGCAGCTCGCGCAGCTCTGGAGCGGCAAGGCCACGAGCAGCGGGTCGCTGGTCACGGTGACACCGGAGAGCTGGAACTCGAGCGTGCCGGCCAACGGCCACGTCACGTTCGGATTCCTGGCGTCGGGCACCTCGGCGCCGACGGTGCAGAACCTGGCGTGCACCACGGCGTGACGCAGTCCGGAAATTGACGCCCAGGTGACGGTTCCCCCGGCAGTGTGACTGATGTCGCGCTGTCGGGGGCGCTGTACACCGGAGGGTGGCTTGACGGCGAACCACGCGGATACCTACTTTAACCGCATATCCACGAAAAGCTCTCTTATCGGCCTGTCCGATACCGTCCGCCGGCCGGCGTTCCACCGGGCCGTGACCCGCCGTGGCCTGCTGCTGGCCGGCGCCGGGGCGACCGTGGTGATGGGCACCCCCGGCCGCGCCGGCGAGGGCGATCCGATCTACCACCGCCCGGCCCGCGTCGGGACCTGGGCCGCCGCGCTCACCGCGGTCCCGGCCCGAAAGGTTCTCACGCTCACCGGCCGGACGGTGCGGCAGGTGGTGCACACCAGCGTCGGCGGTGATCTTCCGCGGGTCACCCTGTCCAACGAGTTCGGCGCCGAGCCGGTGCGGATCGGCCGGGCCACGATCGGCGTGCGCGCCGGCAGCGGCGCCTCCTGCGACACGGTCCCCGGCAGCCTCCGCCCGCTCACCTTCGGCGGCGCCGAGGAGGCCGTCCTGAGCCCCGGCAGCGTGCTGGTCAGCGACATGGCCGACCTGATCGTCGAGCCCGGCGCCGACCTGGTGATCAGCCTCTACCTGCCGGACAAGGTCCGGGCCGGCACGGTCAGCCCGCGCGCCAAGCAGTCCAACCTGATCACCGACGGCGACGCCACCGCCGCCGACAGCCCGCGCGGCGGCCGGCGCACCACCCGCTACCTGTGGCTCACCGGGGTCAGCGTCCGCGCGGTCGGCGACGCCACCGCGATCGTCGCGCTCGGCGACTCGATCACCTGCGGCACCCAGACCACCGACAGCGCCAACCACCGCTGGCCCGACCTGCTGGCCGGTCGGCTCCGCGTCGATCGCCGGCCGCGCGGCCTGCTCAACGCCGGCCTCAGCGGCAACCGGCTGCTCTTCGGATACGAGGACCGCACCGGCCAGGCCCACGTCAAGGCGTCGATCGGCCCGGCCGCGCTGCGCCGCTTCAACCGCGACGTGCTCGGCCAGCCCGGCGTCCGGCACCTGGTCACCCTGATCGGCGTCAACGATCTCGGCAACAACACCGGCCTCACCGCCGGCCGGCTGATCGCCGGGCACCGGGAGCTCATCGACAAGGCGAGGATCAACGGCCTGCGGGTGTACGGGGGAACGCTGCTCCCGTTCGGTGGCGCGGTACGCCGCTACGACAACCCGGCCAACGAGACCACGCGGCAGGAGCTCAACCACTGGATCCGGACCGCCGGCGCCTACGACGCGGTGATCGACTTCGACGCCGCGGTGCGTGAGCCGCGAGCCCCGCACCGGATGCGGTCCCGCTACGACTGCGGCGACGGCCTGCACCCGAACGACCTGGGCACCGCGGCGCTGGCGGCAGCCGTCCCGCTGGACCTCTTCGACGTCGTCCAGACCTGATCGTGACCGGAAACGGACAGCCGGGGGAGCCCTCAGGCCACCCCCGGCAGATGTCCATGATGGACGTGCTGGGGCGCCCACGACCCCCCGTGGCCCGTGGACGCCGGACCATGGTGCCGATCTCGGTTTGCAAAACGCTTGCACGTCGGCAATTGTTCTAGGCTCGTGGCGGGGATCACCGCCCGTGACGGGGAACCACCGGGAGAACAACCGAGATGCGCTGGCGGCTGCTGGGACCGGTCGGGCTGTCACACGACGGGCACGAGGTCGATCTCGGACCCGGCAAACAGCGCTGCCTGCTCGCCGCCCTGCTGCTCACCCCGCGCCAGGCGGTGCCGGCGAGCACCCTGATCGACCGGATCTGGGGTGACGCGCCACCGCGCTCGGCCACCCCGCTCGCGCCCTACGCGACCCGGCTCCGGCGCGCGCTCGACCCGGTCCTCGGGCCCGGCAGTCTCCGGTTCGCGTCCGGCGGCTACCTGATCGACTGCGATCCCGGCCTGGTCGACCTGCACCGGGCCCGCCGCCAGGTCTTCGAGGCCCGCGCCGCCGAGGAGACGGGCGACGACGAGCACGCCGGGCGGCTGCTGCTCGACGCCCTCGACGGCTGGGGCGACGAGGCGCTCGCCGGAGTGCCCGGGGACTGGGCGGCCCGGGTCCGCGACGCCCTCGGCCGGGAGCGGCTCGACGTGCTCACCCGCCTCGGCCGCAGCGCCCTGCGCCTGGGCCGGGCCGAGGAGACCGCGGAACGGCTGGCCCCGTTCGCCACCGAGCACCCCACCGTCGAGGGTCTGATCGCAGTGCAGATGAGCGCCCTGGTCGCGGCCGGGCGGCCGGCACAGGCACTGGAGACGTTCGCCCGTACCAGAGATGCCATCGCCGACCGCTTGGGCAGCGAACCCGGACCCGAACTGACCGCCCTGCACACCCGGATCCTGCGCGGCGATCCGCCGCCGCCGGTGGCGGCCCCGCGCCGCGCCGAACTGTCGCAGCTGCCCGCCGACGCCATCGCCTTCACCGGCCGCCGCGCCGAACTCGGCGAACTCGACCGGGCCGTGGCCGCCGGCCTGCGCGTCGCCGTCGTCACCGGCCCGCCCGGCGTCGGCAAGACCGCGCTCGCCGTGCACTGGGGCCACCGGGCCCGGCACCGGTTCCCGGACGGGCAGCTCTACCTCAACCTGCGCGGCTTCGACCGCAGCGACGAGGTGATGAGCGCCGACGAGGCGGCCCGCAATCTGCTCACCGCCCTCGACCCGGGCCGGCCGGTGCCGCACGGCCTGGACGCCCGCACCGGCCTGCTGCGCGGCCTGCTCGCCGGGCGCCGGCTGCTGCTGGTGCTCGACAACGTGCGCGACGCCGCCCACGTCCGGCCGCTGCTGCCCGGCGCCGGCGAGACGGTCGCCGTGGTCACCAGCCGGGACCGGCTCACCGGCCTGATCGCCTCGCACGGCGCGGCGCCGGTGCCGCTGGACGCCCTCGACCCCGGCGCCGCCGGTGAGCTGCTGGCCGGGCGGCTCGGCGCGGCCCGCCTCGCCGCCGAGCCGTGCACCGTCGCCGCCCTGGTCACCGCCACCGCCGGGCTGCCGCTCGCCCTGGTCACGGTCGCCGCGCGGGCCGCCATCAGGTCCGGGGCGGCGCTCGGCGATCTGGCCGCCGAACTCGCCGGCTCCCGCCTCGACGGCCTCGGCGACGACGACGAGACCGACCCGCGGACCGTGTTCTCCTGGTCCTACCGGTCACTGAGCCCGGCCGCGGCCCGGCTGTTCCGGCTGCTCGGCGCCAACCCCGGCCCGGACCTCTCCGCCGCCGCGGCGGCCTCCCTCGCGGCCACCGATTCCGCCGCCGCGACCTCCCTCGCCGCCACCGATTCCGCCGTCGCTACCGCCACTGACGTCGCTCCCACCGCGGCCACCGATTCCGCGCCCGTCACCGGTTCTGCCGCTGCCGTCGCTTCCTCCGCGACCTTTGCTGCCGTCACCGGTTCTGCCGCCGGGGAGCACGTCGGGGACGCCCTCGCCGAACTCGTGCGGGCCAGCCTGATCAGCGAGCACCGGCCGGGACGTTTCGTGATGCACGATCTGCTCCGCGCGTACGCCGCCGATCTGCTCTCCGAAACCGAACGCGGCCCGGCCCTGCGCCGCCTGCTGGACCACCTGCTGCACACCGCCCGGACCGCCGCGCTCAACCTGGACCCGAAACGGCGGCCGCTGGCCCTTCCGCCGCCGGCGGCGGGCGTCCGGCCCGAGCCGCTCGACGGCGAGGCCGAGGCGCTGCGCTGGTTCACCGCCGAGCACGCCGTGCTGATGGCGGCGCTGCGGCAGGCCGCCGACCTGGACGACTTCGGCTGGCAGCTGCCGTGGGCGCTCGACGACTTCCTGGACCGGCAGGGCCACTGGGACGACTGGGCCGCCGCCGAGCGGATCGCCGTGGCCGCCGCCGCCCGGTGCGGCGAGGCCCGCGCCGAAGCCCGCGCCCACCAGTCGCTGGCCCGCGGTTACGTGCAGGTCGGCCGGTACGACGAGGCCGAACCCCACTACGCCGAGGCGGTCCGGCTCTACGAGCGGCTGGACGACCCGGGCGGCCGGGCCAACATCCTGTTCGGGATCGCCTGGATGCGTGACCAGCAGGGCCGCAACGCCGACTGCCAGGAACTGGTCCGGCAGGCCCGGCCGCTCTACCGGGCCGCCGGCGACGTGGTCGGCGAGGCGCGTGCCCTGAGTGCGCTCGGCTGGTCCCTGGGCCGCGACGGCCACCACGATCTCACCCTGCGTTACTGCCGGGAGGCCCTCGCGCTGCACGACGAACTCGGCGACCGGCACGGGCAGGCCGCCACCTGGGACAGCATCGGCTGGGCGCACCACCACCTCGGCGACCACGACCTGGCCGTGAGTGCGTACCAGCGGTCGCTCGACCTCTACCGGTCGGCCGGGGACCTCGCCAACGAGGCAGACATCCGGGACCACCTCGGCGACACCTACGCGGCCGCCGGTGACCCCGCGGCCGCCGCCGGACAGTGGCGGCAGGCGCTCACGCTGCTGGAGAAACTCGACCACCCGGGCACCGCCGGGCTGCGCGTCAAATTGCGGCTGAACTGAACCGGCCTCTGCCCAGCGTCAGATCGCGCCGGAACTGAACCGGCCCGGATCGCCGGCGCCGACGCGCAGGATCTCCGGCTCGCCCTCGGACAGGTCGATCACCGTGGTCGGTTCGGTGCCGCAGTCGCCGGAGTCGATCACCGCGTCGATCGAGTGGTCGAGCGTCTCCTTGATCTCCCAGCCCTGCGTCATCGCCTCGGTCTCACCCGGCAGCAGCAGTGTCGACGAGACCAGCGGCTCGCCGAGCTCGGCCAGGATCGCCTGTGCGGTGGTGTGCGCGGTGATCCGTACCCCCACCGTCTTCTTCTTGGGGTGAAGGAGCCGCCGCGGCACCTCCTTGGTCGCCGGGAGGATGAAGGTGTACGGCCCCGGCGTCGAGGCCTTCACCGCCCGGAACAACGCGTTGTTGATCGTCACGAACTGGCCCAGCTGGGCGAAATCGTGACACATCAGCGTGAAATGGTGCCGATCGTCGAGGTGACGGATCGCCCGGATCCGGTCCAGCGCGTCCTTGCTGCCCATCCGGCATCCGAGCGCGAAACACGAGTCGGTCGGGTAGGCGACCAGCCCGTCGGAGCGGATCAGCTCGACGATCTGATGGATGCTGCGCGCCTGCGGATTGTCCGGGTGCACGTC
Source organism: Actinoplanes sp. NPDC026670 (assembly GCF_040638175.1). Lineage (NCBI taxonomy): Bacteria > Bacillati > Actinomycetota > Actinomycetes > Micromonosporales > Micromonosporaceae > Actinoplanes > Actinoplanes sp. NPDC026670. The sequence continues at coordinate 86,334 of NZ_JBEZXU010000030.1, read as the reverse complement.
GAAGTACTTGGCCACTCCCGACAGCTTAGGCTTCGGCGATGGGGAGTGTTCACCGCCCGGCGGTACGGGTGATCTGTTTCGACGCCGACGGCCGGGTGCTGCTGATGAACTGGGCCGATCCGGTGTCCGGCGGGCGCCTCTGGGAGCCGCCCGGCGGCGGCATCGACCCCGGCGAGACCCCGCTCGAAGCGGCCCGGCGCGAGCTCGCCGAGGAGACCGGCCTCGACCCCGCCGCGATCGGGGCGCGCTTCCTGGAGGTGCAGCGCGACACGGTCTGGAAGGGGACCCACTTCGTGGGCCCGGAGCAGTTCTTCACCGCGTCGTTCGCCGGCTCACGGCCGCTTGTGGTCCGGGAGGGCCTTCTGCCGTACGAGCAGAGCGAACTTCTCACCCACGCCTGGGTCCTTCCGGCCGACCTGTCCGCACTCCCGGACCCGCTGGAGCCACCGTCCCTGCCGGCGCTGCTGCCGGAGTTCCGCGCCTGGTCCTGACTCGCGGGTTGCTCAGCCCTCTCGTTCGAGTCCTGACCTGCGGGGTGCTCAGCCCTCTCGCCCCAGTCCTGACGTGCGGGGTGCTCAGCCCTCTTGTCCGAGCAGGCGGGTTGCGAACGCCGGATCCCGCAGCGCCTGCTCGACCACCAGGTCGATCAGCTCGCGCTCGTCGAGGGCTTCGGCCGCCAGCCGGAGCTCCGTTCGCTCCGGGGCGTCACCGTCTTCGGCCTCGTCTTCGTCGCCACCTTCGTAGCCGTCCTCGTCGCCGTGCGGGACGCCGGCCGCGGCGAACTTGACGCCATCCTCGAAGGCGGCCAGGGCCACCGCGACAGCATGGGCGCAGAGGCCGTCGTCCCCTGGTTCCGCCGGGCAGTCGCAGTCGCCGGTGAACGCCCGGTCGACCACGCCCACCCACGGCTCGAACCGGTCCCCGCCATCGGTCACCACGGCGCGGGCGCCTCCGCCGACCTGTTCCAGCTCAGTGACGTCACCTTCGCTGAGCAGCCGCTCGGCCGCGTCGGCGACCTCCGCCGGAAGCGAGCCACGAAACGCCGGAACATCGATGATCACAGCCACGGGCGACACCCTACTCACCGTCCCGCCCCCGGCCGCAGCCCGTTCCCACCCGCCGCGGCGTCCGCTCACCGTTCCCATCCACGATCTTGCTGACTTCGGGCACACCTGTCTCGCCCTCGAGTTTCGCCATTTTGGCGCAGCGACATCGCGGGTCAGGGGCGACGCTGAAGTGAATCTTGCATTCGTCCTGTTCAGCGCCATCCTCAGCGACCTTCGCAAGATCATCGTGAGGTCTGATGACCTTGGGCGGCCGTCGGGAGGGGGTGCCGGGCGCGGGCCGCCGAGGGCGGGCTCGCCGGTCGCAGCGATGGTCGGCGCACACGTTTGCCTGGGCGCAGCGGTGGTCAGCGCACACGTTCGCCGATCGTGTGCGCCTGCTTCGCTCTGACGGGGACGGGCGCACACGTTGTGCCATCCGTGTGCGCCTGTCATCGCTCCGGCGAGGATGGAATCGCACGTTGCCGCATTGTGTGCGCTGGTCGTCGCACGCCGGCGACCACGCCGGGCCGAGCGCCGGCGACCGCGTCTGGCGGAAAATCCGGCGACCGCGTCGGGCCAAGCGATGGCCACCGTGACTGGCGGAAGGTCTGCGACCGGGGCTTGCTGAACACCGGCGACCGGGCCTGGCCGAGGGTCGGCGACCCCGGTGCGCTGTCGCGGTGGGCGGCGGCGTCCACAAGGCCGGCGCGACCGACGCAAGCGATCCCCAAATGGCGAAACTCGAGGGGCACACCTGTCCCGCCGAACTCCACAAGATCGACGTGGGGTGTGCTGCGGAGGCGGCGGGTGCGGGGTCAGCGGCGGAAGCGGGCGAGCAGGTTGCGCAGCCGCTGCTGGTTCTCCGGTTTGGCGAGCTGCCGGCGGCCCTGGTCGGCGAGCTGCCGGCCGCGCGGGCTGTTGAGGAAGGCCTGGATGCGCTGCGTGATGGTAGCCATGCCTCCAGTGTGCCCAGCCGGGCCGCGGCGGAATCATGGCGGCGTGTGCCGTTCCGGGGAATGCTGGGGTGTGGCAGAGCCGCGAACGTGAGGGAGCCGTTGTGGAGACCGACCTTTTCATCGCCGGGAAGTGGGTGCCCGCGTCGGCGGGCGGCCGGTTCGACGTGCTCGACCCGGCGACCGGCGACACGATCGCCTCGGTCGCCGACGGCGGCGAGATCGATGCGATCGCCGCGGTGGAGGCGGCGGCCGCGGCGGGTCCGGGGTGGGCGTCGACCCCTCCGCGGGTACGGTCGGAGGTGCTCCGCAAAGCGTTCGAGCTGATGACCGGACGCGCCTCGGAGCTGGCGAGACTGATCAGCCTGGAGAACGGCAAGGCCCTGACCGATGCGAAGGGCGAGGTGACGTACGCCGCCGAGTTCTTCCGCTGGTTCGCCGAGGAGGCGGTCCGTGGTGAGGGCGCGATCGCGACCGCCCCGTCCGGCGCGAACCGGATCCTGGTCGTCCGCCAGCCGGTCGGCGTGTGCGTGCTGGTGACGCCGTGGAACTTCCCGGCCGCGATGGCCACCCGCAAGATCGGTCCCGCGCTGGCGGCCGGTTGCACGGTGATCCTGAAACCGGCCAGCGACACCCCGCTCACGGCCCTGGCGATGGCGGCGATCCTGGCCGAGGCCGGGGTTCCCGAGGGCGTGGTTAACGTGGTGCCGTCGCGCAGCTCGGGCAAGGTGGTGTCGGCGATGCTGCGCGACGCCCGGGTGCGCAAGCTGTCGTTCACCGGTTCGACCGAGGTGGGCCGGATCCTGCTGGCCCAGGCCGCCGAGAACGTCGTGAACACGTCGATGGAGCTGGGCGGCAACGCCCCGTTCGTGGTGTTCGCCGACGCCGACCTGGATGCCGCGGTGGACGGCGCGATGATCGCGAAGATGCGCAACGGCGGCGAGGCGTGCACCGCGGCGAACCGGTTCTTCGTCGAGGCGCCGGTGGCGGCGGAGTTCGCCGGCCGGCTGGCGCAGCGCATGTCGGCGCTGGTGGTGGGCCCGGGCACGGACGAGAAGACGCAGGTCGGCCCGCTCGTCAACGAGGACACCGTGGCGAAGGTCGACGACCTGGTCAAGGGCGCCCTGGACGGCGGCGCGGAGGCGGTGACGGGTGGCCGCCGGCCGGACGGTCCGGGCTTCTACTACCCGCCGACGGTGCTGACCGGGGTGGCCGCGGACGCTCCGATCCTGCGTCAGGAGATCTTCGGCCCGGTCGCGCCGATCGTCACGTTCACCGGCGAGGCGGAGGCGGTCCGGCTGGCCAACGACACCGAGTACGGCCTGGTCGCGTACGTCTACACCGGTGATCTGGCCCGCGGCATGCGGGTCAGCGAGGCGATCGAGGCCGGCATGGTCGGCATCAACCGTGGCCTGGTCAGTGACCCGGCGGCCCCGTTCGGCGGGGTGAAGCAGAGCGGCATCGGCCGGGAGGGCGGCCACGACGGCCTGCTGGAGTACCTGGAGTCGAAGTACATCGCCGTCAACTGGTGACGTGGCGCCGGGCCGACCGGGCGGTTTCCGTGGGACTCCCGCGGCCGTCCGGCGGCGTCGGTCGGCCAAGTCGGTCCTGATGGCCGATTCCGATCATCTTTTCCGCGGCCGAACGGTCGTCCTGCGGGGACGGACGGCCGGAAACCGGTGCCCGAAACGGAAATGAAACCAACCGATCACGGACGGTGATTGTTGGCAGTCACCGCAGGGAAATGAATAATCTTGTTCTCCGGCCCCCCACCCGATGATGATCACGTTGTGCGTTGACCGATACTTGGCGGACCGTTCAGCGCCTACCGCAGCTCGGGTCACCCTGAGAGGACATCTATCGCCATGCGCAAGTCTTTGCTCGCCCTGGTCGCCGCCGGCCTGCTGACGACGGCCACGCTCACGGCCTGTGATGACGGGGGCGACACCGCGGAGACCGGTAGCGAAAGTGCGACGACGTCGAACGGTGGCAGTGAGATCACCGGCGACGCCGGTATCGGGGTGATCCTGCCCGACACCAAGAGCTCTGCCCGCTGGAGCACGTCCGACCCGGCGTACCTCCAGGCGGCCTTCAAGAAGGCGAACATCTCGGCGCAGATCGTCAACGCCGAGGGCGACAAGGAGAGGTTCAAGCAGCTCGCCGACAACCTTCTGGACAACGGCGCCAAGGTTCTGATCATCGCGAACCTGGACGCGGCCAGCGGCAAGGCGGTCATCGACAACGCGAAGTCGCGCAACGTCCCGGTGATCGACTACGACCGGCTGACGCTGAACGGCAACGCCGACTACTACGTCAGCTTCGACAACGAGAAGGTCGGCGAGCTCCAGGCCAAGGCGCTCCAGAAGTGCCTGGCGGACAGCCCGACGGCGGCCGGCACCCCGGTGATCGCCGAGCTCAACGGCTCGCCCACGGACAACAACGCGCACCTGTTCAAGGACGGCTACGACGGCGTGCTGAACCTGCTGTACGACAACGGCACCTTCTCCAAGGGCCCGGACCAGTTCGTTCCCGAGTGGGACAACGACGAGGGCCGTGAGATGTTCGCCCTGATGCTCAAGCAGTACCCGAACATCGGTGGGGTGCTCGCCGCCAACGACGGTCTCGGCAACGCGGCCATCGAGGTGCTCAAGGAGAAGGGCATGAACGGCCGGGTCCCGGTGACCGGCCAGGACGCCACGGTCGAGGGCCTGCAGAACGTCCTCGCCGGTGACCAGTGCGTGACCATCTTCAAGGACACGAAGCTGGAGGCCGACGCGGCTGCCGACCTGGCCGTCAACCTGTACAAGAACGTGAAGGTGCCGGTCGCGGCCAAGCTGAAGGACCCGGAGTCCGGCCTCTACATCCCGTTCGTGAAGCTGGAGCCGCAGGCCATCACCAAGTCCAACGTGAAGGCGGTCGTCGACAACGGGTTCGTCGACGCCAACACCCTGTGCACCGCGAAGTTCAAGGCGGCCTGCAAGGACGCCAAGATCATCAAGTGACGACGGCTCGTGGCCGGCAGGCCGCCCTCAGTCCGCGATCCTGATCCGGACCCGGCGGTTCTGCCGGCCCTTGCTTTCCACCTTGACCACCTCGACCCGGCCGACCTGCGCGGTCGACGCCACGTGGGTGCCGCCGTCGGCCTGCACGTCCAGCCCCACGATGTCGATCACCCGGATCTCCGGATGATCGAGCGGCGGCAGCGCGTCCTGCGTACGGACCAGCGTCGGGATCTCCAGCGCCTCGGCCCGCGGCAGCACCCGCGCCACGATCTTGCGGTCGGCGCTGATCTCCGTGTTCACCGCGTCCTCCAGCGCCTGTTTGAACCCCGGCGGCACTTCGGGCAGGTTGAAGTCCATCCGGGCTTCGCCCGGCTGCATGTTTCCGCCGGTCACCAGCGCGCCGAAGTCACGGAACACGGTGCCACAGAGGATGTGCAGACCCGAGTGGGTACGCATGAGGCTGCTCCGCCGCTCGTCGTCGATCGCGCCCCGCACCGTGGTCCCGGCCACCGGCACCGGATCACCGGGCGCCGGGATCAGGTACTGCTCGTCGCCTTTGCGCGTGTCGACGATGCGGGTGCGCACACCCTCCCAGAGCAGCACCCCGTGGTCCGGCGGCTGCCCGCCCCCGCCCGGGTAGAAGGCGGACCGGTCGAGCACGATGCCCGCCTCCGGATCGGCCGGGTCGGACCACACCACGGCGCAGTCCCATTCGCGTACGGTCGGATCGCTCCAGTCCAGGCGTTCGGTCACGAAACCGAACTCTAATCGGTCAGAACCACCAACCGGCGCGTTGCGCGTGTCATCGCCACATACCTGTCGACCGCCCCCTCCACACCGTCCCCGAACGAGTCCGGGTCGATCAGCACGACCAGGTCGAACTCCAGCCCCTTGGCCAGCTCCGGAGTCAGTGACCGGATCCGCTCCCGCGCCCGGACCGGCCGGTGCCCGATCACGCACGCGATCCCCTCGGCGTTCCCGGCCAGCCACGACTCCAGGATCGGGTCCAGCTCGGCGACCCGGCCGTGGTGCACCGGGATGCCACTGGACCGGATCGACGTGGGCACGTTGGCGTCCGGCAGCACCGCCCGGATCACCGGCTCCGCCTCGGCCATCACCTCGGCCGGGGTGCGGTAGTTGACGGTCAGCGACGCGAGGGTGATCCGGTCCAGCCCGGCCCGTTCCAGCCGTTCGGTCCACGTCCCGCTGAACCCGTGCCGGGCCTGCGCCCGGTCACCGACCACGGTGAGACTGCGGGACGGGCAGCGGGCCAGCAGCATCCGCCACTCCGCGTCGGTCAGCTCCTGCGCCTCGTCCACCACGATGTGCGCGAACGGCCCGGCCAGCGGATCCACGTCGCCGTCCGGCAGCGCGCGGCCCTCGTCCAGCACCTCCCGCAGATCCTGCTGCCGCAGCATGGTCATCAGGCCCTCGCCGTCGTCGTACTCGTTCGACGCGATCAGGTCCTCCACCACCCGGTCCATCCCGGCGCGCCCGGCGGCGACGGCTGCGGCCCGCCGGCGTTCCGCCCCGGCCGCCCGCGGGTCACCGAGCAGACGGCGCGCCGCGTCCAGCAGCGGCAGATCCTCCACCGTCCACGCCCGCGGGTACGGCCGCTGGAGCGCACGGATCTCCTCCCGGCTCAGCCAGGGCGCACACCGGCGCAGGTAGGCCGGCACCGACCACAGGTCAGCCACCAGGTCGGCCGCCTGGAGCACCGGCCACGCCCGGCCGAAGGCGGCCCGCAGATCCGGGTCCCGGGCCAGCTCCGCCTCGCTCACCTCGGACCTGTCACCCAGGATGGCCAGCAGCTCGGCCCACACCTGGTCACGTGCCTCGTGGTGCGGGGTGCCCGGATCCGGCACGGCGAACGCCTCCGCCCAGTCGGCCGCGGTCACCGTGACGTCCTCGACGGTCAGCACCGTGTCCGGCGGCTCCTGGTAGAACCGCACCGCCGCCTCCATCGCCCCGACCAGCTGCGCCGACGACTTCAGCCGGGCCACCTCCGGATCGGTCTCCGCCGCCGCGCCCGCGCCCTCCGGAACCAGGTCACGCAGCGTGCACGTCTGGACGTCCTCCTCGCCCAGGTTGGGCAGCACGTCCGACACGTACGCCAGATAGGGCTCGTGCGGGCCGACGAACAGCACCCCGCCCCGGCCGCGGGCCAGCCCCGGGTCGGCATAGCGCAGGTACGCCGTACGGTGCAGGGCCACCACCGTCTTGCCGGTGCCCGGCCCGCCGTCGACCACCAGCACCCCGGCCGACCCGGCCCGGATGATCGCGTCCTGGTCGGCCTGGATGGTGCCGAGCACGTCCCGCATCCGCGGCGACCGGCTGCCGCCCAGGCTCGCGATGAACGCCGACTGGTCGTCGAGCGCCGCCGCATGCCCCGCGAAGTCCCCGGCGGAGAACACCTCGTCCCAGTAGTCGCTCACCCGGCCGTCCGCCCACCGGTACCGGCGGCGGGACTCCAGGCCCATCGGGTTGGCGTGGGTGGCCCCGAAGAACGGCTCGGCCGCCGGGGACCGCCAGTCGACCAGCAGCCGGTTGCCCTCGCCGTCGGTCAGTCCGAACCGGCCCACGTAGACGGTGTCGCCGTTCGCGTACACCATCCGGCCCAGGCACAGGTCCAGGCTGAACCGCCGCAACGCCCGCAGCCGGGAGCTCAGCCGATGGACCGCGTCGTCCCGGTCGACCGCCTGCCGTCCCTTGCCGGCCGGCGCCCGCCGCTCGGCCTCCAGCTGTTCGGTCACCTCGGCGATCGACCGGGCCAGGCTCGCCGCCATGCCGGTGAAGTGGTCCTCGTCCGCGGCGATCAGCGCCGGCACGGCCTTGGCGGCGAGCCGCTCGGGCAGGGCGAAGGCGCTGGTGGTGGAGAGAGTCACGGTGTCCCCGTTCCCGCAGAGTTTGTGCTTGAGCAGCGATTCTGCGCCGGGTACCGGGTCTTGCGGCAAGACCCCCCGTGTGCTATAGGTTAGAAGTGGCGGAGGAGGCGGACCGCCTTTTTTCATGCCCATGGCCTATCCCGGCCACCGGCTCACTTCGTGCCCGCGGCCATCAGTGAATCACCGAGGGCCGTCCGCCGGTAGAGCACCGACCGCCCCGACCGGGCCCGCTCCACCAGCCCCGACCGGTGCAGGACCGCGAGATGGTCACCGACCGCGCCCACCGCCATCCCGAACGCCCGCGCCAGCTGACTCGTGCTCGCCGCGTCGGCCAGCGAGTCCAGCAGCAGTGCCCGCGACCGTCCGAGCAGGGCCGCCAGATGCTCCGGCGCGGCCACCGGCTCGGTCTCCAGCAGCGTCGCCACCCCGCGGGCCGGGTAGACGATCGCCTTCGGCCACGGCTCGTCTCCGTAGACGGCGATCTCCGGCCAGATGAACACCGACGGGATCAGCAGCAGCCCGTCCCCGCCCAGCGGAATCGACTCGGTGGTCCGCCCGGACGTGTCGATGCCGCCGTCCCGCCATCGCACCTTCGGATGCAGCCCGGCCAGCGCCGCCGCCCACCCGTCCCGCCCCAGCTCGGCGGCCCGGTACACGACGTCGCGCTCACACAGCAGCCGCATCCTCGGCCAGTCGGCGGCCAGCAGCGCCGACCACGCCGCCGCGAACGCCCCGGCCAGCCGCTCCAGCACGTCCGCCCCGGTCAGCACGGCCCGCGCCGCGTCCCCGGTGTCCGGCCGCCGACCCAGGTAGAACTCGATCTCGGCCCGGGCCGCCGCGGCCGGCGCCGCCCGCAGCGCCGCCAGATCGTCGGCGATGGTCTGCCCGATCCGTTCCGGAGGCGGGCACAGGAACGTCGCCCCCGCTGTCGGCGTGTGCAGCGCGTCGACGGCGTCCACGGCCGGATCAGCCGCCCGCAACTCCGCAAACGGCCCGCGCAGCCGCCCCAGCCAGGCCTCCGGAATGCCCCGGTTGTGCGGCCCGGACAGCGCCCGCATCACGTTCTGCAGCTCGAAGACCGGCGACAGCGCGAACCGGGTCCGCAACAGATCCTCCGCGCCCACCTCGAACCGCATGCCCCGCCCCTGAGTCCCGGAGCTCACGATGTCCCGGAGCTCACGCCCTGAGCTTACGTCTCAGGGCGAAACATTCGCGGCCACGGCCCGGCCCCGGCACGCTCACCGGCATGACCGTCGCCGCCCGCCCGGCCACCTACCGCGAGGTGTTCGCGGAGCCGAGTTTCCGCACCCTGTTCGCCGCCCGCACGTTCGCCATCAGCGCCACCTCGCTACAGATCTTCGCGCTCTCCGTGCTCGTCTACACGACCACGGAGTCACCGCTGCTCAGCGCGGTGGCGTTCGGCGCCGGATTCCTCCCGCAGTTCGCCGGCGGCCTGCTGCTCGGTTCCCTGACCGACCGTCTCCGCCCCCGCCCACTGATCGTCACCGGATACGCCGTGGAGGCGGTGCTCTCGGTGGTTCTGGGCCTCGCCGACCTGCCGGTCGGCGTCACACTGGCCCTGGTCGCGGCGATCGCCTGCTTCACCCCGGTCTTCAACGGCGCGGCCGCGAAGGTGATCGCCGAACGCCTGACCGGCGACGCCTACGTCCTGGGCCGCGCCGTCTCCAGCATGTCGTCCTCGTTCGCCCAGCTCCTGGGCCTGGCCGGCGGCGGCGTCGCGGTGGCCGCCCTCGGCCCCCGCCACGCCTTGCTCCTGGCCGCCGCGTTGTTCCTGGCCGCCGCAGTCATCGTCCAGTTCTTCCTCCCGGCAACCCCCACCCCACCCGGCGCCCCCATCCGCGCGGCCGGCAGCAGGAACGCCGTCCGGGACAGCTGGACCGGCGCCACGGCCATGCTGGCCGACCCTGCGATCCGCCGCCTGCTGCTGGCGCAATGGCTGCCATCCGCCCTGGTGGTAGGTGCCGAAGCCCTGCTCATCGCCTACAGCGCCGACCGAGGCCTCCCGCCGGGCGCCGGCGCGGTGCTGATGGCCGGCCCAGCGGTCGGCATGCTCCTCGGAGACCTGATCGTCGGCCGCTTTGTCCGCCCGATCTGGCGGGAACGCCTGTCCGGCCCCCTGGTACTCCTCCTGGGCGCCCCGCTGTTGCTACTCCCGGCCAACCCACCGTTGCCGGTGACAGCCGCCCTGCTGGTCCTGTCCGGAACCGGCTTCGCCTACAGCCTCGGCCTGCAACGAGCCTTCCTGGAAGCCGCCCCCGAACACCGGGTAGGCCAACTGTTCGCCCTGCTCTCGACCGGTCTGATGGCCCTACAGGGGGTAGGACCGCTGCTCTCCGGCGCCCTCGCCGAACTGACCACCCCGGCCACCGCGATAGCCTGCGCCGGCGCGGCGACGATGCTGGTAGCGATGACAACAAGAAAACCCCGCTAGGAGTACGGCCACCGCTCCCACAACCACACCCACGCCGCCCCAAACCACCCCGCGACGCAGGCGACACCCCAGACCAAAACGCGCCCGCCGGGCAAATGCGGCCCCACAACCCACCCCCGCGCCAGCCCTCACCCACAACCCCCAACCCGCCTGACCTCCGGCTAGCCGTACGTCAGGCAGGTAATGAGGGGTGCATAACCGGCCTGACGTACGGCTGGGCGGCCCGAGCCGGACATCAGGCAGGTTATGCGGACGTTATTCCATGGCTGACGTCCGGCTAGCCGGACGTGGGGGGCCGGTATGCCGGACGTGGGTCCGGCTAGCCGAACGTGGGGCCGGTTTGCCGGACGTGGGGCCGGTTTGCCGGACGTGGGGCCGGTTTGCCGGACGTGGGGCCGGTTTGCCGGACGTGGGGCGGTTGGCTGGGCGTGGGGGCGGTTTGCCGGCCGGGAAGGGCCGGTTGGCTGGGCGGCTGTTGGGGTCTGTCAGGCGAGCAGCTCCCGGACCCGGGGGATCACCTCGGTGGCGTACAGGGTGATGCATGTCGTCAGGTGTTCGGTGGGGAGGGGGCCGTGGGAGTACTTCAGGTCGAAACGGTCGACGTCGAGCGCCTTGACCGTCGCGGCGATCTTCTGGGCCACCGTCTCCGGGGAACCGACGTGCCACGCGCCCTCGTTGACGTCGGCCTCGAAACGGGAGCGGGTCGCCGGGGGCCAGCCGCGTTCCCGGCCAATCCGGTCGAGGTTGCGGCGGGCGTGCGGCCACAAGATGTCGACGGCTTCCTGGTCGGTGGCGGCGACGAATCCGGGGCAGTGCACGGCGATCGGCTGCGGTTGCTGTTCGAGTTCCTTGAGCGCGCGCCGGTACAGGTCGGTGTAGGGCGCGAACCGGGCCGGCGCCCCGCCGATGATCGCCAGGACGAGGGGCAGGCCGTACTGGGCGGCGCGCACCACCGACTCGGGGCTGCCGCCGACGCCGATCCAGGTGCGGATGCGGCCGGACTCGGTTTTCGGGTACACCTGCTGGTCGCGCAGCGGCGGCCGGATCGAGCCCTCCCACGTGACCGGGCCTTCGTCGAGCAGTGCCGACATCAGGTCGAGCTTTTCGGCGAACAGGCGCTCGTAGTCGGCCAGGTCGTAGCCGAACAGCGGGAACGACTCGGTGAACGACCCACGGCCGAGCATGATCTCGGCGCGACCGCCGGACACCGCGTCGAGTGTGGCGAAGCGCTCGAAGACCCGTACCGGATCATCGGAACTCAGAACCGTGACCGCCGTGCCCAGCTTGATCCGCTCGGTTCTCGCGGCGATCGCCGCGAGAACGATCTCCGGCGAGGAGATCGCATAGTCGTCGCGGTGGTGCTCGCCGACGCCGAAGAAGTCGAGGCCGAGCCGGTCGGCGAGCACACCCTGCTCGACGACGTCCCGGATGACCTGGGCGTAGGGTTTGCCGTTGACGTCACCGAAGGTGTCGAGACCGAATTCCACCGCCAAGATCCTACCGGCGGCCTTTCAGTCGCCGGCCCATCTCCTTCGCGATCTCCTTCTTGGCGTCCCGCTCGGCCATGACCTGCCTTTTGTCGTACGACTTGAGGCCCCGTGCCAGACCCAGCTCGATCTTGGCCCACCCGTCCTTGAAGTACAGCGACAGTGGCACCAGGGTGAGGCCGGACCCCTCCTTCAGCTGGTTGAGGATCTTGATGATCTCGACCTTGTGGAGGAGCAGTTTGCGGGTGCGGCGCGGCGCGTGGTTGGTCCACGACCCGAACCCGTACTCGGCGATGTGCAGCCCGTAGAGCATGATCTCGCCTTCGTGCTCCTGCGCGAACGTGTCGACAAGCGACGCCCGGCCCAGGCGCAGCGACTTGACCTCGGTGCCGGCCAGCACCAGCCCCGCCTCGTAGGTCCGCAGGATGGCGTAGTCGTGCCGCGCCTTCTTGTTCGACGCGATCAGTTTGACGCCGGTCTCCCTAGGCATCCGGGTCGGCTCCGTTGAGGTCCTCCGGGATCGGCCGGCGCATCGAGTAGGTGACGCTGCTCAGCCGGTGTGGCTCGTCCTTCACGTGGATGACCGCCCGGTCGTACGCCTGCCAGCCGGCCTGCCCGGCCCGGTTCAGATGCCGCAGGTCGTCGAAGCGCTCGTCGGTGCCCCAGCGCAGCACGCCACCCGGATGGTGGAATGTCGCCGTCCAGTCCATGAATCGGTCGGCGCCGAGCGTGCCCGCCGCGCGGTATTCGAGGCGCGCGAATTCCCAGTTGTCCACGCCGATGATTATGCCGCCCGATTGGACCTATTGCTGTTCGGTAGTGAGCGTCTGTCCGTCCAGATGCCGGAAACCGGCCGCCACCAGCGCTTTCAGGACCTCGTGATCGACGTCGGCGAGTCGTTTCAGGTAGAGGCACGATTTACCGGTGCTGTGCGGGCCGAGCCGGTTCAGCAGTTCCTGATAGCCGTCGAAGCCGGCCGAGATGTAGAGCGTCAGCGCCTGCTTGCGCGGTGACAGGCCCACGGCGGGCCAGTCGCCGGTCCGGCCGGTGTAGTAGCGGTAGTGGTACTGCCCGAACCCGATGATCGAACTGCCCCACATGACCGGCTCGGCGCCGGTCGCCTCGGCCATCAGTGCGCACGCCGCCTCCGCGTCGGCCCGTCGTTTCGGGTCGGCGACGGCGGCCAGGAAGGCGGGCACGTCCCCGTCGTTGCGTGTGGTCTTCGGCTCGGCCATGGAAGCAGCGTAGGGCTTTCCGGCGGGTGAGCGAACTGCCGGATCCGGGACGGCCGTCGTCGTCCGTGGTGGAATAGGGCTTCCGAGGGAGGTCCGATGATCTTCATTACCGCGAAGTTCCTGATCAAGCCGGAGCATGCCGAGGACTGGCCGGGCATCGCCGCGCCGTTCACGGCGGCCACCCGCGCGGAACCCGGCTGCCTGTGGTTCGACTGGTCCCGCAGCCTCGACAACCCGGCCGAGTATGTGCTGGTCGAGGCGTTCCGGGACGGTGCGGCGGGCGCCGCGCACGTGGGGTCCGACCATTTCAAGCAGGCCCAGCAGGACCTGCCGCCGTATCTGGCCGCCACCCCGCGGATCATCAGCCAGTCCGTCGACCAGTCCGACTGGTCCGAGCTGGGCGAGATGGCCGTCGACCGGCCTAGTTGATCAACTCGGCTGACATCCCTGCGACCTGCCGGCGCAGGTGCTGCTGCTGGGTCTGCTTCCGGTCTGGCCGTCCGGCCTGCGCCGAGATGGGCGAGCACGCCCACCTCGGCGAGGTGATCCGGGGTCAGCCGATCGCGGACTGGACGGCCGGAAGCCAGCGGGCGGCGATCTTCACGTTGCCGGCGTCGTTCGGGTGGACGCCGTCGTACGTGTCGGTGGCGGTGTTGAAGCCGGTCCACTGGTCGACCACGGTGACCGGGGAGGCGGCGGTGCTCAGCGACGCGGCCCAGGCCGGGATGGCGGCGTTGAGGGTGACGACGCGCTGACCGCAGTCGGTGCAGGTGGACGGGTTCAGCGGGATGATCTGCGCGACGATGATCTTCATCCTCGGGTTTGCCGCGCGCATCTGGCCGACCAGGGTGGTGTAGGCGTTCAGGATCGTGGCGGCCGGGATGTTGCTCCACGCGTCGTTGGTCCCGAAGTGCATCAGCACCACGTCCGGCCGGCTGGCGGAGAGCCAGGCCGGCAGCTGGTTCTGGCTGGCGACGTTGGTGACCAGGAACCCGCCGTGGCCCTCGTGCTCGCCGTCATAGGCGAAGCCGCAGCCGTCGCCGGGCAGGGTGCCGACGAAGTCGACCCGGGCCGCCGGGAGCTGCTGCCAGAGCAGGGCACGCCAGCAGCCGGGTGAGCCGGTGATCGAGTCGCCGAGCGCCATGATCCGGGTCGCGGCGCCGGTGCTCGACGACGGGCTGGGTGAGCCGCTGCTCCCGCTGGGTTCGACCACGACGCCTCCTGTGCAGGTCACACCGTTGAGGGTGAAGCTCGCGGGCACCGGGTTGCTGCCGGTCCACGATCCGTTGAAGCCGAACGACGCCTTGCCGTTGGTGGCCAGCGAGCCGTTCCAGCCGGCGTTGCGGACGGTGACCGTGGACCCGGACTGGGTGACCGATCCGTTCCACAGCTGGGTGATGGTCTGCCCGGACGAGAACGTGAACACCAGCGACCAGCCGGCGACCGGATCGCCGAGGTTGGTGACGTCGACGGCGGCGCCGAAGCCGCCCGGCCACTGGCTGCTGACCGTGTACTTGACGGCGCAGCCGGCGGCCGCGCTCGCGCTGGTGGCGACGGCGAAACCGCCGAGGGTCAGCAGGGCCGTGACGAGACTGAGGACAGTCCATTTTCGTCTTTGCACGGGAAGCCTCCGGGGATGTGCTTGACGGGCGTGCGGGGACGGAGCACGCTGGGAGCGCTCCCAATTAACGCACATCAATGGGCATCGGGAGAACGGCTATCCGTCGATTCGTCGTCGCGCACAAAAGGGCAGTTCGAGAGGGCCGCCCGGGGCAGTGGAAGCGCAAGGAGAGGCGCTGGTGCTGGGCGAGACGTGCGGCGCGAATGGGATGGGTGCCGCATGGGTGGGCGGCTGTGGTGGAGTGGGGTCGTCGGCGCGGGGGCGCCACGATCACACGGCGGTCGCCCACCGGGAGAGCGGGGAGGCGGGCGGCTACGGGGCCCGGCTCCCCGCGTTCCGCACCCGATCCCACCCGGCCAAGCCACCCGGCCAAGGCCACCCGGCCAAGCCACCCGGCCACTGCCGCCCGGCCACTGCCGCCCGGCCAAGCCACCCGGCCAAGCCACCCGGCCACTGCCGCCCGGCCACTGCCGCCCGGCCAAGCCACCCGGTCAAGGCCGCCCGGCCACTGCCGCCCGGCTACTGGCACCCGGTCAAGGCCACCCGGCCGAGATCGGCTGGCCGAGATCGGGTGGGCGGGCTCAGGAGAGCAGAGCGTCGGGGCCCAGGTTTCGGATCGAGGCGTCCAGCACGTGGGCGGTGTGCGCCAGCGCGATCGTTCCACCCCGGCGGCGGACCGCGGCGGCGACCTGCATCAGGCAGCCCGGATTGGCGGTGACCAGCAGTTCCGCGCCGGTGGCGAGCACCACGCCGGCCTTGCGGTCACCGAGCTCGGCGGCCGGCCCGGGGTTGAGCACGTTCCACACCCCGGCCGAACCGCAGCAGATCTCCGCCTCCGCGATCGGCCGCACCTCGAGCTCCGGAATGCCGCCGAGCAGCGCCCGCGGCTGGGCGCGAACCCCCTGAGCATGCCCGAGATGACAGGCGTCGTGGTAGGCGACCGACATCGGCAGCGGATGCCGGCGGGCCACCGGGCCGAGCTCGACGAGCAGTTCGGACAGGTCACGGACCTTCGCGGTGAACGCGGCGGCCTTCCCGGCCCACTCCGGGTCGTCGGCGAGCAGTTCGCCGTACTCCTTCAGCGACGATCCACAACCGGCCGCGTTGACCACGAAATAGTCCATCCCGGTCCGCTCGAACGTGTCGATCAGCTCCCGCGCGAACCGCCGCGCCTCCTCCCGGCGCCCGTTGTGCATGCTCAGCGCGCCGCAACAGCCCTGACCAGGCGGAATCAGCACCTCACAGCCTTCGGCGGCCAGCACCCGTACCGTCGCCGAATTGACGTCCGGAAAGAACGCCGACTGAACACAACCGGTCAGCATGCCGACGACCGCGCGCTGTTCGCCGCGCGCCCGGACGCGCGCCGGCGGGCGCGGCACGCCGCGCAGCCGCGGCGCGAGCGAATCGAGGGTGGCCAGCGTGGGCGCGAGCCGTCGCAGGAGTCCGGTGCGTTCGGCGAGCTTTTGCAGACCCAGACTCTGGTACGCCCGGAGCGGCCCCCGCAGCAGCCGGAGCCGTCCCGGGTACGGGAACAGCGCGAAGATCGCCGCCCGCAGGGCGCGGTCCCGGGTTCCGCGCTGGTGGCGGCGCTCCACCTGGGCGCGGGTGTCCTCGATCAGCCGGTCGTAGCGCACCCCCGACGGGCACGCCGTGACGCACGCCATGCAGCCGAGGCAGTTGTCGAAGTGCCCGACCATCGAATCGCTGAGCGGCTCACCGGAGAGCCCCTGCCCGATGAGGTGGATCCGCCCGCGCGGCGAGTCCATCTCCTCGCCCCACAGCACATAGGTGGGACACGTCGTCAGGCAGAACCCGCAGTGAACACAATCGGACACAAGATCAGCGCTGGGTGGGTGGTGGCCGTCGAAGGCCGTCCCGTTCTCGGCGGCCCGCAGCGCGTCCACGGGGATGGGCTCGGTCATCAGATGCCTCCCACGAAACGGCCGGGAGCGAACCGGTGATCCGGGTCGAACTGGTCCTTCACCCGGCGCATCAGATCGAGGCCCGGCACCGGCCCCCACATGTCGATCCCGTCCCGCACCGACGGCGGCACGCTCAGGACCACCGCGTGCCCGCCGACCGCGGCAGCGGCCGGCCGCAGCACATCCACAATGTTGGCCGCCGACTCGGGCTCGACGGGGGCGCCCGCGTACAGGACCCCGGTTCCGGCGGAGCCGCGGATCGTCAGGCCCGCCTCGACGGCGGCGTTGACCAGGGTGGGCACGCCGGACAGGGTGCCGGTCAGCTTCAGCGCGAGGGCATCGCCGGACGGCCAGGGCGGCGTGTCCCACCACGGTGGTGGTGTGCCGGTCACCTCGCCGCCGAGGAGGCGGGCCAGGGCGGTGGCCCGGTCACGCACACCGGTCTCGGTGCCTTCCAGGAGCACGGCGATCTCCGGTTCGGCGCCGGGGGCGGCGTTGATCTCCAGGGCGCTCGCTGCGGACTGGGCGGCCAGGACGTTCGCCGCGTGGGTGGGCGGGGCGGTCGCCCGTACGAAAAGAGTGAAGAGCGGGACCGGATGCAACCGGAAGACGCATTCGGTGATGAGCCCGAGCGTGCCCTGCGATCCGGTGTAGAGCTTGCCCAGGTCGTATCCGGCGACGTTCTTGACCACCTTGCCGCCGGATTTGGTGATCCGGCCGTCCGGCCGGACGACGGTGATGCCGATCAGCAGGTCGCGGGCGGTGCCGTAGCGCAGGCGCCGCGGTCCGCTGGCGTTCGCGGCGACGGTGCCGCCGGCCGTCGCCGTCGCGGGCGCGTCCAGGGCGAGTTGCTGGCCGGGCAGTCCGTGCAGGTCGGCCATCGGGGTGCCGGCCCGGACCACGGTGATCAGGTCGCCGGCGGCGTGCTCGACGACGCCGGCCAGCCGTCGCGTGTCGATGATCAGGTCGAGCTCGCGCGGCGGCGGGCCCTGCTGGATCTTCGTGCCGCCGCCGCGGATCACCACGCTGAGATCGCGGCTGGCGGCGATCAACGCCGCCGCCTCCTCGGTGGTCGAGGGGGCGGCGACGAGGCGAGCCGGAACCCCGGCGACGACATCGTCGTCCCCGGCCTTGACCGCGAGATCGTCCAAGGCGCTCACCGCCGGCCTCCGGAGACGAGAGCCGGCCCGGAGACGAGAGCCGGCCCGGAGGCAAGAACCGGCCCGGCGACGAGCGCCGGCCCGGAGGCGAGAGCCGCGGAAACAGGAGCCGTCATCAGAAGACCTCCGCCACGCCGGCCTCCTGCAACGGGTGGGCGCCGTGATGGTGGCCGGGCCGCTCCCCGCACAACCGTGGCGTCGGGAAGACCTTGCCCGGGTTGGCGATCCCGTCCGGGTCGAACGCGCACCGCACCAGCTGCATGGTGTCCAGATCGTCGTCGGTGAACATCCGCGGCATGTAGCGCGCCTTGTCGACCCCGACCCCGTGCTCCCCGGTGATCGAGCCGCCGTGCTCGATGCACAGGTCGAGGATCGCCCCGGAGACGGTCTCGGCCCGCCCGGCCTCACCCGGCACGCCGTCGTCGAAGAGGACCAGCGGATGCAGGTTGCCGTCACCGGCGTGGAAGACGTTGGCGACCCGGACCCCGTGCTCGGCGGCGACCTCGTTGATCCGGCGCAGGACGGCCGGCAGCGCGGTCCGGGGGATCACCCCGTCCTGCACGATGTAGTCGGGGCTGATCCGGCCGACCGCTGCGAACGCCGACTTGCGGCCCCGCCAGATCAGCTGCCGCTCGATGTCGTCGGCGGCGACCCGGGTCTCGAAGGCGCCGTTCTGCTCGCAGAGCCGGCTCACCTCGTCGAACTGGGCGTCCACCTCGGCGGCCGGCCCGTCCAGCTCGACGATCAGGACCGCGCCCGCGCCGGCCGGATAACCACAGCTCACGGCGGCCTCGGCGGCCTCGATGGAGAGCGCGTCCATCATCTCGATCGCGGCCGGCACCACCCCGGCCGCGATGATCGCCGAGGTGGCCGCCCCGGCCTGGTCGGTGCCGGTGAACGCGGCCAGCAGGGTGCGGACCGTCTCCGGCAGCCTGGTCAGTTTCACGGTCACCTCGGTGGCGACGCCCAGGGTGCCCTCCGAGCCGACGAAAGCGCCGAGCAGGTCGTACCCCGGAGTGTCGGGCGCGGCCCCGCCCAGCCGGACCAGATCACCGTCGGGAGTGACGACCTGCAGGCCTGTCACGTGGTTGGTGGTGAACCCGTACTTGAGGCAGTGCGCGCCACCCGAGTTCTCCGCCACGTTGCCGCCGATCGAGCAGATCTGCTGGCTGGACGGGTCGGGTGCGTAGTAGTAGCCGTGCGGCGCCGCCGCCTGCGTGACCTGGAGATTGATCACGCCGGGCTGGACCACGGCCCGCTCGTCCTGCGGCCGCACCTCAAGGATGTCGCGCAGCTGCGAGGTGACGATGAGGACACCGTCGGCGTGCGGCAGTGCCCCGCCGGACAGCCCGGTGCCGGAGCCGCGGGCCACGAACGGCACCCGCTCCTCGGCGCACGCCCGGACCACGGCGGCGACCTGCGCGGCGGTCCGGGGGAGGACGACCACCGCGGGCACGACCCGGTAGTGGGAGAGGCCGTCGCACTCGTACGTCCGCAGCCGTTGCCGGTCGGTGATCAGCTGGTCCGGCGCCAGCTCGGCACGCAGCCGTGACAAAAGGGTCATCCGAACCTCCTCGGCAACACTGCCCACCGCCACGCTAACCGTGATCGCCGTCCCGCGCGACGGGCGGAATCGAACCTGTGGATAAGCGGGTGGTGGCCGGGGTGTCACCGCCTGTGGATACTTTTCCGCCCGGTCGTGACGTCTGCCAAGATGGCCGGATGTTCCTGACCGCCAGACCCGTCCGTGCCGCCCTGGGCGCCGCCTGTGCCCTGGTGATGACGGCCGCCGGGTGCAGCTCCTCCGACGACGATGAGCCGGATGCCGGGCTGATCACCGTGACCACCATGCGGGGCTCGTTCCTGCAGCCGGCCGAGATCGGCCCGGCGTGGGCCGCCCCGGAGGAGAGTGCCGCGCCGACGACGCTCGTCAGCTTCTGTGGTGGCGGCAGCACCCCGCCGCAGCTGCCGCCGGGCGCCGAGACGGTCTCGTCGAACGCCGCCGACGAGGGGGAGAAGGGCGCGCAGACGCTGCAGCAGTCCGCCCTGGTCTACGGCGACGAGGCGAGCGCCACGTCCGGTCTGGGACTGCTGCGGGCGGTGGCCGACCAGTGCGAGAAGACGTCCGAGGTGCCGGCCGCGGTGACCGCCGACCGCAACGAGCCGGCCTACACCGAGACCGTCGAGATCCGGGACATGAGCGAGGGCGCCTGGACCGGGTTCGTGATCGTGCGCCACAAGCTGTATGAGGCCGCTCACCCCGGCACCGCCGACGTCGCGGTGGCCGTGCTGCGCACCCGCAACGTGGTGCTCGTCGACAGCTACGCCATCTACCAGTTGAACAACTCGAGCCCGGCGCCCAACTTCGAGGCGGACTGGAAGAAGCTCGTCGGATCGGTCGTTCAGCGCGTGGGATAGACACGGAGACGATCGTCGTCTAATGTTCGCGGTGCGCCGTTGCGAGTTCTTCCCCCGTGGAATTCGCAGCGGCGCCCTTATTTTCTGCCGTGAACCGTGCCGGCGCCCCCTTCTCCACCACGCGATCAGCAGTCGCATCCTTGTCGCTGGACAACGTCGCTGCTCGTTACTGCGCGGAGAGAGCGTGTACCGCTCAGTGATGGCCGCACCGGTGTGGAAAAAGCCACGGGACTGTTAACTATTCACCCCGGTCGTGCTTAGCCTTACGAATCCCAGGGCAGGAGTTGTTATCCGCCGCGGATTCTTAACCGGGAGGTAGAGGCATGAAGTTCGTCTACGACTTCGCCGAGGGCAACAAGGACCTCAAGGACCTTCTGGGTGGCAAGGGCGCCAATCTCGCGGAGATGACCAACCTGGGTCTGCCCGTGCCTCCCGGCTTCACCATCACCACCGAGGCGTGCCAGCAGTACCTGCACCACGGCACCCACGTCGAGGGCCTGGCCGCCGAGATCGACGCGCACCTCGCCGCGCTCGAGGAGAAGATGGGCCGGCGTCTCGGCGACCCGGCCGATCCGCTGCTCGTGTCGGTGCGGTCCGGCGCGAAGTTCTCCATGCCCGGGATGATGGAGACCGTCCTCAACGTGGGGCTCAACGACGAGTCCGTGGACGGGCTGTCCCGGCAGGCCGGCGGCAACGACAGGTTCGCCTGGGACTCGTACCGGCGGCTCATCCAGATGTTCGGCAAGACGGTGTGCGAGGTGCCCGGCCACGAGTTCGAGCAGGCCCTCGACGAGGCGAAGGCGGCCAAGGGCGTCCGCGACGACGTGCAACTGGACGCCGGGGACCTGCGGGCGCTGGTCGCCGCGTACAAGAAGGTGTTCGCCAAGCACACCGGCCACGACTTCCCGCAGGACCCGCGCGAGCAGCTGGACCTCGCCACCGAGGCGGTGTTCCGCTCGTGGAACGCCGACCGTGCCGTCCTCTACCGCCGCCAGGAGCGCATCCCGGCCGAACTGGGCACCGCCGTCAACGTGGTCGCGATGGTCTTCGGCAACCTGGGCGCCGACTCCGGCACCGGCGTCGCCTTCACCCGCGACCCGGCCACCGGCGAGCAGGGCGTCTACGGCGACTACCTGTCGAACGCGCAGGGCGAGGACGTGGTCGCCGGCATCCGCAACACGCTGCCGCTGGCCGACCTGGAACGGCTCGACAAGCGTTCCTACGACGAGCTGATGCGGATCATGGCCACCCTGGAGGGCCACTACCGGGATCTGTGCGACATCGAGTTCACCATCGAACGCGGCAAACTGTGGATGTTGCAGACCCGGGTCGGCAAACGCACCGCGGCCGCCGCGTTCACCATCGCCGCCCAACTCGTCGACGAGGGGGTCATCGACCTCGACGAGGCGCTGCACCGGGTCACCGGCGCTCAGCTCGGGCAGCTGATGTTCCCGCGGTTCGACCTGTCCTCCGGCCCGGCGTCGCTGACGCGTGGGGTCGGCGCCTCGCCGGGCGCGGCGTACGGCCAGGTCGTCTTCACCTCGGCCCGCGCGGTCGAGATGGCCGCCACCGGCGCGCCGGTGATCCTGGTCCGGCGCGAGACCAACCCCGACGACCTGCCCGGCATGATCGCCGCCAACGGCATCCTCACCAGCCGCGGCGGCAAGACGTCACACGCCGCCGTCGTCGCCCGCGGCATGGGCAAGACCTGCGTCTGCGGCGCCGACGAGATGGAGGTCGGCCGCGACTCGTTCACCATCGGCTCGGAGACCGTCCGGGAGGGCGACACCATCTCCATCGACGGCACCACCGGCCGGGTCTACCTCGGCGAGATCCCGGTCCGGCCCAGCGAGGTGGTGCAGTACTTCGAAGGCGACCTGGAACCCGCCCAGGCCAACGACCCCCTGGTCGCGGCCGTGCACCGGATCATCACGCACGCTGACGACAAGCGCCGGCTCAACGTGCGCACCAACGCCGACACCGGCGCCGACGCCGCCCGGGCGCGACGGTTCGGGGCGCAGGGCATCGGACTCTGCCGGACCGAGCACATGTTCCTCGGCGACCGCCGTGAACTGGTCGAACGGCTCATCCTGGCCCGCAACGAGAGCGAACGCAACGAGGCTCTCGCGGCGCTCCAGCCCCTCCAGCGGGCCGACTTCCTGGAGATCTTCCGGGAGATGAACGGCCTGCCCGTCACCGTGCGGCTGATCGACCCGCCGTTGCACGAGTTCCTGCCGTCCCTGGAGGAGCTGGCCGTCAAGGTGGCGGTCGCGCACGAGCACGGCCGCAACGTCGAACACGACGAACAGCTGCTCGCCGCGGTCCGGCGGATGCACGAGCAGAACCCGATGCTGGGCCTGCGCGGCGTACGCCTGGGCCTGGTCATTCCCGGCCTGTTCGCGATGCAGGTCCGGGCGATCGCCGAGGCGGCCGTCGCGCTCGCCGCCGAGGGCGGCAAACCGCGCCCGGAGATCATGGTCCCGCTGGTCGGCGCCGTCCAGGAACTCGAAACCGTCCGCACCGAAGCCGAGAAGATCATCGCCACGATCGTCGGCGACGCGAACGTCGACATCCTGATCGGCACCATGATCGAGGTCCCCCGGGCGGCGCTCACCGCCGGCCAGATCGCCGAGGCTGCCGAGTTCTTCTCCTTCGGCACCAACGACCTGACCCAGATGGCCTGGGGTTTCTCCCGCGACGACGTCGAGGGCGCGTTCTTCTGGCGCTACCTCGAACTGGGCATCTTCGGCATCTCCCCGTTCGAGTCGATCGACGCCGACGGAGTGGGCCGCCTGGTTCGCATCGCCGCCGAGGAGGGCCGGGCCGCCCGCCCCGGCCTCAAACTCGGCGTCTGCGGCGAACACGGCGGCGACCCGGACTCGGTCCACTTCTTCCACGAGGTCGGCCTCGACTACGTCTCCTGCTCCCCGTTCCGCGTCCCGATCGCCCGCCTCGAAGCCGGCCGGGCCGCCGTGACCGCCGAGGGCTCCGACCACCGCTGACCCCATCGTCTTACATCCCAAGCCGGCCTGCTTGAGCCGGCCCGCCTCAGCCGGGTGGCGGGCGCAGCGGTTCGCCGTGTACCCGCCACTCCGAGCGGCTCTCTGCCACCGGACGCGGTCCTCGGCGCCTTGTGTCACTCGCCGCGGATCTCTCCCGGCAGGAGTTCTCACAAGATCAACACCCTTCGCGGGTACGGCCAGGCACTCCCTCGCCGAACTACCCCTACCGGACTACACCGCGACGTCCCGGGGGCTCCGGACCGCAACGCGACCAACGGGCGTATCCGCAGGACGCCCCGGTCGCGGCCGCCCTGACCGCAGCCACAGCCTTGGCCGTCAGAACCTCCGAAGCCTGGGTCCGAAAGCCGCTGTTGATCTTGTGGAGTTCCGCGAGACAGGAAAGCCTCTTCGAGACTTTCGCCGTGTCCGTGGTCAATCCCGCTGCCGTGCGACGTTCTCCCGCCCAGCTTTCGAACTGCCGCGCCGGTCACGCATGCGACTGAGGCGCCGACCCGAGGCCGGGAATATCCTATTCGCGAGGATTAGGTGCCGCCCAGTCCAATAGATCTTGCACGATTCCCCACCTTTGCGGCGATCTTGCACGCTCTTTCATGTCTGGGCATGGTTTATCGTGCAAGATCCACTGCGCCGGGGAGACCTTGCAGCCTTCTTCCCGTTGGGGCGTGGAAAGGGCTGCAAGATCGGCGCGAGAGTGAAAAGTCGTGCAAGATCCGCGGGCGGCGGGCGGCGGGCGACGGGCGACGGGCGACGGGCGTCGGACGGCGGGCGCCGGGCCACCAGCGCCGATTCGCGAGGATTAAGTGCCGTCCAGTCCAGTAGATCTTGCACGATTCTCCACCTTTGCGGCGATCTTGCACGTTCTTTCATGTCTGGGTGCGTCTGGGTGCGGTTTATCGTGCAAGGTCTACTGCGCCGGGGAGACCTTGCAGCTTTCTTCCCGTTGGGGTGTGGAAAGGGCTGCAAGATCGGTGCGAGCGTGGAAAGTCGTGCAAGATCCGCGGGCGACGGGCGACGGGCGACGGGCGACGGGCGACGGGCGACGGGCGACGGGCGACGGGCGACGGATGCCGGGCACCGAGCGACCAGCGACCAGCGACGGGCGACGGGCGACCAGCGCGGGGCGACCAGCGCGGGGCGGCCAGCGCCGAGCGGCGGGCACCGAGCGACCAGCGACCAGCGCCGGGCGGCCAGCGCCGAGCGGCGGGCACCGAGCGATCAGCGCCGGGCGGCGGCCAGCGCCGGGCGACGATCGGCGGCAGCGCCGGCCGCCCGGGATCGGACAGTCCCAGGTCCGCTCGGGGTGCACTTCAATGCCAGGTCTGCTCGGGGGTGCGCTTCACGCTGGGTAATTGGCTGCGACCGGGTGAGGTGCTCGAAGGTGGTCGGGAGCGGGAGCGGGAGCGGGAGCGGGAGCGGGAGCGGGGCGGGATCAGGGCGGGAGCGGGATTAGGAGCGGGAGCAGCGGCGGACGGGCGAGGGTGGGGGTGGTTACGTGCGTGGCTCTGGGGGTGGCGCGTCGGTGGGTGGGGTGGTCCAGGGTGGGGTGGCGTCCGGGTAGGTGCCGTCGACGACTGGTGGTGGGGTGGCGCCTGGTGGGGCGGTGCACGTTGCGGCTTGGACTACTGCCTCGTGCAGGGCGTGGGCTATTCGGGGGCCGGCGGTGGCCAGGATTTCGGGGGCGGCGTGTTCCAGCATGGCGGCTGCCGTCGGCCAGTCGGTGCGGGCGGCGGCGGCCAATCTGCGGACGGCCTCGGCCGGGCGGTGCCGGAACAGCAGGATCGACAATTCCGGTGGGGGCGGCGTCTTCTCGTACCGCCGAGGGGGTTTTGTCTGCCTTTTTTGCGGTCTGGAATGGTCGTTGCTGTCCTGGTGGTGGTCTGGTTTTTCCCTGCTGGAACGTTTTCGGCCGCCGCGCAGCGGGTCCGGGCCGTCCAGCAGCGGGTCGGGGTCGGTGTAGCCGGCGTCGGCGAGGATCAGCAGCGCCTCTCGGTCGTCGCGGGCGGACGCCTCGGCGCGGACCCGGGCGGCCAGGGCGGCGACGATCGGGGTGTCCGCGTTCTGCCTGACGATCTCGGCGTAAGCCGGCAGCCGCCGCGGATCGAACCCGTCGGGCACCGGCTCCGGGGTCAGGTCGTCGGCGCCGAGCCGATGGGCCCGGGTGGTGCGCGCGGTGATCCGGGCCGACAACCGGTACACCGGATCGCCCACCGGCAGCTCCGCGCCGCCGAGAACCTGCTCGTTCGCCGACACGACGGCGACGACGACCGCGCCGGCCGCCGCCGGATCACGCCTGACCTCGTCGTGCACTGCGGCGGCCTCCGGGTCCGGGCGGCGGCCGCGGAGGCGCTGCTCGGTGTAGACCGCCGAACCGTGACACGCGTAGGCCCCCTGATGTGCGGCGGCCAGCTCCGGAAGGTCGGTGAGCAGGGCGAACCCGAGCGCCGCAGAGAACGGCAACATGCCGATCGCGGTGTCGAACCGGGCCCGGTGATCAGGTCGCAGGTAGGCCACGGCATCCGAGTCGTGGTCGGCCCGTCCACCTGGCCAGGACCACGACGGCATCCGGGTCAGCAGGTGCCGCTGCCGCGCCCAGGACTGCGCCTCCCGGTCCAGGTCGTGGGCGGCCAGACCCGCCCCGACCAGCGCGCACTGGGCGACGGCGGCCTCACCCGGGTCCTCGATCAGGGCGGCCAGCGAGGCGGCGGCGCCGCAGTCGCTCGGCGCTAGGTGCCCGGCGAACACCCGCAGCAGCCGGGCCAGCGAATACGGGTTGCCGGCCAGCGGCGCGGCTGGGAGCAGAGCCCGCAGCCACGCGGCCGGTGTCGGAAACAGATGCCGGCGGGTGTGCGTGCCCCACCGGGCCCGGATCTCCCGCAGGCAGGTCTCCTGCTCGTCCGCCGGCGCGGGTGCGCCCTCCGGCGCGAACGGCAACGGGCGGGGTGGGGGAGCGCCCTCCAGCCCGGCGCGCAGCAACGCCAGATAGAGCACCTGGGGCAGGTCTGCGGCGCTGGTCAGGGCCTCGGTCAGGGCCTGGTCGACGAGCTCGGTGAAGCGGCGGTCGGACCCGGTGCGGTCGAGCAGAGCCAGCCGGAGCCGCCGGTCGGGCACGGTGACGTCGGGGTCACTGGTCGTCGCCATCGCGCCTCCCCATCGATTCAGTTCACTGGGGCGGATGCTACCGGCGGGGTACGACATCGAACGTGCCCGTCGTGCCCCGGCCGGGTGGAGGTGGCCGGATCCGGAGGAAAATGTCGGTGGCCGGGTCTAGCGTCCGTGGGGACGGTGTCAACGACGACTACGGAGCGACCCCATGACGACGTCCACGCTCAACCCGTATCTGACGTTCGACGGCAAGGCTCGCGAGGCCGTCGAGTTCTACCACTCGATCTTCGGTGGAGAGCTCAAGGTCAACACGTTCGGCGAGTTCGGCGCGCCCGACCCGGCGTCGGCCGATCTGGTCATGCACGCCCAGCTGGAGACGCCGCAGGGCTACACGCTGATGGCGTCCGACTGTCCGCCCGGTATGGAGTACAAGCCCGGCGAGAACATCACGGTCAGCCTGAGCGGGCCCGACGGCGCCACGCTGCGCAACGCATGGGAGAAGTTGTCGGCCGGCGGTGAGGTCCGGGTGCCCCTGGAGAAGCAGATGTGGGGCGACGAGTTCGGCCAGCTCGTCGACCGGTTCGGCATCCCATGGATGGTCAACATCACCCAGTGAGGTCCGGCCGGGGGCGGTGGCCGCCCCCGGCACCGGTCAGACTGCGGACTCCAGCGCCGCACGGATCGGGCGCAGCGCGGCGAGGGCCTTCGGCAGGCCGTCCTCCCACAGTTCGCTCCACTCCGAGTCGTCGCCGGCGATCCGGTCCAGCGCGCGCAGCGCCAGCGCCGGCAGGTCGTCCGGCAGGTCCAGGGTCTCGCCGCCGGTCAGGAAATCCGGCGCGTAAGCGGTGGTCAGCGGCGTGCCCGAGGGCAGCTGCGAGGCGATCACGGCAGCCGCCGCGATGGCCTGGTTGGCGACGTCCGCCTCGACGTATTCGCCGTCGTGCAGCACCTCGCCCAGCGTCTCCCGGATCAGGGCGGCGCGCCGGGCCGGTTCGGCGTCCTGCAGATCTCCGCTCCAGTCGGCGGCGTCGTCGTTGTCGAAAGGTCCGAAGTCCCACGTGCCCATGACAATTCCTCCGGTGGTTCCTCGGTCGAATTCCGATTTGTCGGCGCTTTTGTGCCGCACGCCGTCCGGCCGCCTCGACGCGGTTTGATTCCTGATCGGGTGACACTCGATCGGTCAGTGGTCCGATCCGGTCGGCCGCACCGGGGAATGATCACACACCGGCCGGCTTGCTCCCACCGCGGCGCGCGGCCTCACGCTGTGTGTCCACGCCGGCAGCGCTAACGCTCCGTGTCGCTCTTCCGACACGCTCCGCTGACCGCGATGGATCGCCCCGAATTGTTTCACTGGTCGCGTTTTGGTACCTCAGAATGTGCACCCTTGGTAAGGGAAGGTCCGTTGTGGGGCGACTCGATCCACTGTGGCGATGACCACGTAACGCAATCGGGGGGTTAACTGTCTGAATATTGTGGTGCTTAGAATCCTCGCGAATTCAGCATCGGGCGGGCCGGGGGGCTCGTGCGCCGCCGTGCGGCAGCGATGCTGCCGAGGGGGAGAGCTACGTGACGGTCGAACGACCGGTCCGCGACTGGAACGGCCTGGTCATACCGGATCCAGGGGTCTACACACTGGACGAGGCGCACAAACGAATCGGCTTCGTGGCGCAGCACATGATGGTCAGCCCGATTCGGGGGGAGTTCGCGCAGGGGACGGCGACGATCGTGGTGACCACTGATCCACTGCGGTCATCGGTGAGCGCGTCCATCCGTACCGACAGCATCAACACCCACAACCCGGAGCGGGACACGCACCTGTCCAGTCCGGACTTCCTCGACGTCGCGCGCTATCCGACGATCGAATACCGCAGCACCGGCATCGCCTGGGAATCCGACAGCGACCCGATCTTCAACTGGGCCCGGCTGCGCAACAACCCGCTCGGCCGCCGGGGCACCGTCGCCGACCTGCCGCCCGCGGCCACCCGTGCCTCCGGCCGGTTCGTCATCCGGGGCTATCTGACGGTCAAGACGGTGACCAGGCCGATCGACATGCACATGGAGTTCGGCGGCGCCCGTCGTGACCCCTACGGCCGGGAGATCTTCGGGTTCAGTGCCGCTGCCGAGCTCGACCGTGAGGACTACGGCCTCCTGTGGAACGTGGCCCTGGAGTCCGGCGGAGTCCTGGTCGGCAAGAAGATCCGGATCGAGTTGGCCGGCGAAGCGATCCGAAACGCCTGAGCAGCACACGTGGCGACCAGCGGCGCGCCATAGGGCACCACGCGATGGGTAGCGGTTCGCGGTGTGGTGACCGGTGGTGTGGATCGGACCGTAGGTCACCACGCCGTGGTTGGTGGTTCGCAGTGGGGTGATTGGTGGTGTGGATCGGGCCGTAGGTCACCACGCGATGGGTGGTGTGGATCGGGCCGTAGGTCGCCACGCAGCGATGCCGGCGCAGACGCATCGCGGGCCGGCATCGCTGCGTGGCGGTCAGCCCTCGTAGTAGGGGTCGTAGTCCTCGTCAGGCTCCGGCGGGAGCGGCGGAAGGTCCGTGTCGTCAGGCGTCACGGTCCGGGCGTATCCACCACGGGAAGGCCCGGAGGCGCGGGACGGCCCGGCGGCGGGAGCGCGGGTCGGGGCGGGCGCCGCAGCCGGGGGAACTGCGGCCCGGGGCGCCGCGGCCGGAGAGCTGGCGGCGGACGACGACGTCATCGGGAAGAGGGAGTCCGGGGCATCGGCGGAGAAGCCGGCCGGCGTGCCAGGCGGCACCGAAGCCGACGGCGCGGGAACAGCCGGAGCAGCGCCCGCGACCTCCTCCCCACGAACGGTGGCCAGGACCGCGTCGCCGAACTTGGTCAGCTTGCTCTGCCCGACCCCACTGACGGTCCCCAGCTGGGCGAGGGTGGCCGGCGCAAGCGCCGCGATGGCCCGCAGAGTGGCGTCGTGGAAGATCACGTAGGCGGGAACGGACTGCTCCTTGGCGGTGGCCCCACGCCAGTTCCGCAGGCGTTCGAAGAGCGCTGCCGCCTCCCCGGTCAGTTCCACCGGAGCCGCCTTCCCGGAAGCCGAGCCGGATGATCCGGAAGAGGCGGCGGAACGCGACGAACTGCGAGAGCTCCGCGGCGCCTCCCGCCGCATCAACAGTTTCCGCTCCCCGCGCAGCACCTCACCACTGCGGGCGGTCAGCGCCAGCGTCTGATGGTTGGGCTCGACCGCCAGGAAGTCGCCGGCGAGCAGCTGCCGGACCACGTTGCGCCACTCGACCTCGCTGAGGTCGCTGCCGATCCCGAAGACCGACAGCTCGTCGTGCCGGAACCGGCTCACCTTGTCGGTGCGCTTGCCGAGCAGGATGTCGATCGAGTGCTGCGACCCGAACCGCTGGTTGCGCTCCTTGTGCAGCCGGAACACGGTGGACAGCAGTTTCTGCGCGGGCACCGTCGCGTCCCAGGACTCCGGCGGGGCGAGGCACGAGTCGCAGTTGCCGCAGGCGGCCGGCGCCTCCTGCCCGAAGTACTGCAGGATCTGGGCCCGCCGGCAGGTGACGCTCTCGCACAGGGCCAGCATGGCGTCGAGGTGGCGGGCGGCGTTACGACGGTACGCCGCATCCCCCTCGGAGCTGTCGATCATGCGGCGCTGCTGCATGACGTCCTGTAGCCCGTACGCCAGCCAGGCCGTCGACGGCAGCCCGTCCCGCCCGGCGCGCCCGGTCTCCTGGTAGTACCCCTCGAGGGATTTCGGCAGGTCGAGATGGGCCACGAACCGCACGTCAGGTTTGTCGATGCCCATGCCGAAGGCGATGGTCGCGACCATGACCAGCCCGTCCTCCCGCAGGAAGCGCCCCTGATTGACCGCGCGCGTCCGCGAGTCGAGCCCGGCGTGGTACGGCAGAGCCGGAATCCCGTTCGACGAGAGGAACTCCGCGTGTTTCTCCACCGAGGCGCGGGACAGGCAGTAGACGATCCCGGAGTCGCCGGCGTGCTCGGTGCGCAGCAGGTCGAGCAGCTGGCGGGCCGGGCTGCTCTTGGCCACGATCCGGTACTGGATGTTGGGCCGGTCGAAGCTGGCCGTGAAGTGCCGGGCATCGGTGAGCTGGAGCCGGGCGGCGATCTCGTCGCGGGTGGCCGGGGTGGCGGTGGCGGTCAGCGCGATCCGCGGCACGTCGGGCCAACGCTCGTGCAGCATCGACAGGGCGAGGTAGTCGGGCCGGAAGTCGTGCCCCCACTGCGACACACAGTGCGCCTCGTCGATGGCGAACAGCGAGATCTTGCCCCGGTCGAGCAGCCGCTGCACGGCGGCGGTGCCGAGGCCTTCCGGAGCGACGTAGAGCAGGTCGAGCTCACCGGCCACGAACTCGGCCTCGACCAGGCGGCGCTCGTCGAGATCCTGCGAGGAGTTGAGGAAGTTCGCCCGCACGCCGAGGGTGCGCAGCGCGTCGACCTGGTCCTGCATGAGCGCGATCAGCGGCGAGATCACCACGCCGGTGCCCGGCCGGACCAGGGCCGGGATCTGGTAGCACAGCGACTTGCCGCCACCTGTGGGCATCAGCACCAGCGCGTCGCCACCGGCGATCACGTGCTCGACGATGTCGCCCTGCTCCCCACGGAACGATGGGTAGCCGAACACACGGTTGAGAGCGTCGGTGGCACTGGACACGGAGAGCAGAGGGGCCTCAGTCACCCCGCGAAGTCTAGAGAGCCGAACGGACGACCGCCGTACGCCCTGTGGATGAACTAGAAGCCTGTGGACGGCGCGAGCCCGACCAGCTCGAGAATGCGCCGGGCCGGGCAGCCGGGCGCCGCCACCAGGGTCAGTGGCGCCTTCTCGGCCAGGTGCTGGGCGGCGATCTCGTGCAGCGCCGACACCCCGGCACTGGCCAGCAGGCTGAGGCCGGACAGGTCGACGGTCATCGGCACGGTTCCGCCACGGCTGCGGCGGAACAGCTCCGCCCGTACCTCGAAGGCGGTTGAGGCATCGAGAGGCCCATCGATCCGGACCCGCGCCTCGTCGCCGCCGGGAAGCTCGGTGATCGCGAGAACGGTCGCCGCGGAGGCGCTCTCCGAGCGATGGTCGAAACTGGTCATCAGCCGGGCCGGGCGCAGCAGCGGATGCCGCACGGTGGCGACCGTCCCGTCGACGCCGGGTTCCACCCGCAGGCTCTGCACCAGCTGCGCGGTGAGCGCCAGGCCGCGCCCGCGGGTCGGCTGCCGCTCCGGCGCACGCCACCCGCCGTGATCGGTGACGGTCGCCTCGACCATCCCGGAGGTCAGCAGCCGCGCGCTGATCTCGACGGCGTCACCGCCGATCGCGTGCTCGATCGCGTTGGTCGCCAGCTCACCGAGCGCGTGCTGCAACACGAACACGTCCTCGTCGGCGGCGCCCACGGCGGCCAGCCAGGCGCCGATGCCCCGCCGGGATCCACCGAGGGATTCCGGCTGCGCCGGCAGATCAAGAGCCAGCGCCGGTACGGGCGGAACGCGCTGAGCCGCCAGCAGAGTGATGTCGTCGGCGTGCCCACCCGAGCGGACCAGCAGTTCGAGCGTCTGGGTGCAGACCCGTTCGGCCGCGGTCGCCGACGGATCGTGCAGGGCCCGCCCGGCCGCCGCGTCGGTGGCCACGTGGGCGAGCTCACCGTCCGGGTCGGCCGCCGCGCCCGGCCGTTCGAGGACCCCGTCGGTGTAGAGCAGCAGCGTCTCCCCGGGCCCGAGCCGGTCGCCGCGGACCGGGAAGGAGCCACCCGTGCCGAGCGGGGCGCCCCGGGTGCCGGTCAGATAGCGGGCCGGCCCGGCGGCCGGGATGACCAGCGGCGCCGGATGCCCGGCCGTGCAGTACGACAGCTCCCCGCTGCCCGGGTCGAGGACGACCAGGCTGACCGTGGCCGCGTAGGCCGCACGCACCCGCCCGGCCAGCCGGTCCGCCGCGGCCAGCGCCTCGGTGATGCTCGCCCCGGCGTCGAGCCGTTCCTGGAGCACCGCCCGCAACTGCCCCATCACCCCGGAGGCGGTCACCCCGTGCCCGACGACGTCCCCGGCCACCAGCGCGATCCGCCCGTCGGGGGTGGTGACCGCGTCGAACCAGTCGCCGCCGGCCCGGGAGTCGGCGTCGGCGAGCAGATAGGCGGCCGCCACCTGGAGCCCGGGCAGCACCGGGAGCCCGGCCGGCAGCAGCTCCCGCTGGAGCGCGTTGATCACGTCGCGGGTCTGCTCGTAGCGGCGGCGCTGCCGGTCCGCCTCGGCCTCGGCGGCCTGCCGTTCCCGGGCGAGCTCGGTCACGTCGAAGGCGGCCCCGATCACCCCGCGCATGGCGCCGTCCGGGTGCCGCCACGGGACCAGCGCGAACGTCGCGAACATCTCGCCGACCGAGCCGTCCGGCTGGTCCAGGTGGACCCGCCACTGCTTGCCGCTGATCGTCCGCCCGGTCCGGTACACCTCGTAGAACGCGTCCAGGAACTGCTGCCCGGACAGGTCGCTGAGCACGTCCCGGATGGTCCGGCCGACCACCGTCCGTCCGGGCAGGACAGCCCTGGTCGCCGCGTTGCTGCCGACCACCGTCAGGTCCGGCCCTTCGGCCACGATGACGATGAACGGCAACTGATCCACGGCGGCGATCATCGCCCCGAGATCGCCCGCCTCCGGAATGTCCAAGCCCGTCACCCTGCCATCCTGCCGGACCTACGGGCCGATGGCGCCGAACGTCACTCGGCCAGGGGCAGCTCGATGGTGTGAGCGGTGTGCGACGCCTTCACCGACAGGTAGCGGACGTTGGCCGCCGACAGGTGCACCCCGGTCGGGATCCGCTGGGTCACGTCGATGCCCAGGTCGGCGAGCTGACCGGCCTTGTCCGGGTTGTTGGAGAGCAGCCGGATCCGGGTGGCGCCCAGCCCGAGCAGCATCTGCGCGGCCGCCGTGTAGTCCCGCTCGTCCTCGCCCCGGCCCAGCGCCACGTTCGCCTGATAGGTGTCGAGGCCGTCGTCCTGGAGCGCGTAGGCGTCGAGTTTCGCGTACAGGCCGATGCCGCGCCCTTCCTGCCGCAGGTAGAGCAGGAACCCGCCCTGCTCGGCGATCCGTTCCACCGCCTCACGCAGCTGCGGCCCGCAGTCGCAGCGCTGGCTGCCGAACACGTCACCGGTCAGGCATTCGCTGTGCGGCCGGACCAGTGGGGCCCGCCCGCCGGCCGCGGACTTGGTCAGGGCCCGTTGCCAGTCACCGAGACCGAGCGCGAGATGCTCCTTGCCGTCGGCCAGCCCGTCGAAGGTCATCACCCGGGCGGTGGTGGCGTATCCGTCGGGGAACCGCAACGGCACGGTCACCTGCCGCCTGATGCTGGCCTTGGTAATGGTCGTGGCTTCGAACATCGGTCCTCCTCGTGTGGTTCCCGCCGAACTCGGCACACCGGTGATCCTCTGCCCAGAGTCCGGCCTCCGCACACGGGGATTATGGTGAGGGCCGATACCTGGAGGCGTCATCGGTGGCTGAGCGTCCTTACACCTTGCTGAGTTGTGGCATGTCGATCGACGGCTATCTGGACGATGCGACAGACGCCCGGCTGCTGCTGTCCAACGACGCCGACTTCGACCGGGTCGACGCGGAGCGGGCCGGCTGCGACGCGATCCTGGTCGGCGCCGGGACGATCCGTCAGGACAATCCGCGCCTGCTGGTCCGGTCGGCGGCCCGCCGTGCCGACCGGGTGGCCCGCGGCGAGGACGCCGACCCGGTGAAGGTCACCGTCACCGGCAGCTGCGATCTCGATCCGGGTGCGTTGTTCTTCACCACCGGCGATGCCGGCAAGCTGGTCTACTGTGCGACGTCGTCGGTGGACGACGCTCGCAAGCTGCTCGGCGAGCACGCCACGGTCATCGCCGGCGGTGACCCGGTGGACGTCCGGGTGGTCGCCGCCGACCTCGGCGAGCGCGGCATCCGCAGGCTCATGGTCGAGGGCGGCGGCCACATGCACACCCAGTTCCTGACCGCCGGGCTCGCCGACGAGCTGCAGCTGGTGGTGGCCCCGTTCTTCGTCGGCGACTCGCGGGCCCCACGGTTCGTCCACGACGGCGTGTTCCCCTGGGGCCCGGACAACCGGGCGGCGCTCGCCGAGGTCCGCCAGATCGGTGACGTCGTGCTGCTGCGGTATGCGCTCTCCGAGCGGTTCGGGCGCGGCTGACACGGCTGTGCAGA
Organism: Actinoplanes sp. NPDC026670; assembly: GCF_040638175.1. Lineage (NCBI taxonomy): Bacteria > Bacillati > Actinomycetota > Actinomycetes > Micromonosporales > Micromonosporaceae > Actinoplanes > Actinoplanes sp. NPDC026670. Next base: position 51,860 of record NZ_JBEZXU010000030.1, on the reverse strand, counting down.
GGGCCGGCCCTGACGTACGGGCCGGCCCGATGACTGCTGACGCTTCGGTCAAGCCGCGACACCACCGGAGTAGGCGGGCTGCCGTGCGCCCACACGTACCATCGCGGGAATCTTGCGGGTGACCGGAAGTGGCACGACCACCGGGACCGCCGCCATGGCCGGCGCCGGCGTCTGCGGAGCGGACGGCTGCGGAGCAGCCTGCTCGGCGCGGCGGGCGAGCAGCCGCACCACCAGCACCGCGGCGCCCGGAGCGGCCGCCACGAAGGCCAGGATGCCGTAGGCCACCGCGATCGTCAGACCCTGCGCCGCGCTCAGGCCGGCCGCGCCGAACGCCCAGGCCATCACGCCTTCGCGCGGGCCCCAGCCGCCGATGTTGATCGGCAGGCCCATCGCGATCAGCGCCAGCAGCAGCAGCGGCGCCAGCTCCAGCAGCGACGCGGCGCTGCCCGCGGCCCGCGCCGCGACCAGGAACGTCGCCAGATGCCCGGCCAGCACCGCCGCCGAAGCGACCAGCACACCGGGCCCGTTGCGGCGGGACAGCAGACCCGCGCGGATCTCGCTCATCCCGGTCCGGGCCACTCCGGCGGCCTTCGAACGCCCGGCCCGCAGCCGACGGAGACCGAAAACGATCAGAGCGGCGGCCATCGCGGCGGCACCGGCGGCTGCGGCCACCAGCGGCCCGTGCGTGGCCAGGAGATCAAAGACCGGCGACGGTACGGAGACCAGCACCGCCACACCCACCAGGAGGAGCACGACCTGTCCCGCCGTACGCTCCAGGACCACCGCCCGGACCCCGCGGCCCAGGTCGCCCTCGCCCTTGCCGTGCCGCACCGCCCGGCCGACGTCGCCGAGGATCCCGCCCGGCAGCGCGGCGTTCAGGAACAGCGCCTGGTAGTAGTCGGCGGTCGCGTCCTTCAGCGTCAGCCGCATCCCGAGGCCGCGGGCCACCAGGCACCACCGCCACGCGCTGAGCAGCGTGGTGGCGGCGCCGATCCCCAGCGCCGCCAGCAGCGTGCCCACGTCGAGAACCCGCAGCCCGTCCAGGAACGCGCCGGTCCCGAGCCGCCACATCACCAGAGCCAGAATGCCGGCGCCACCCATCAGGCGCAGCCAGGCCCAGATCGATCGGTTCACGTCCATCGTCCCCTCGTAGCTTCCGAGGACTAGTACGCCCGGCCTACGCCCCAGGGTTCACTCGAAGATCGCTAAAACATCCTTGTGACCCACGGAAGCATGCGGAAGGGCTGCCAGACGGCGTTCCAGGTAGTCGCCGACGGGCAGGTCAGGGCGCTCCTCGGCGGCCGCGCCGACCCAGCCGCGCAGCCATTCGGCGGTCAGCGCGGGCATCGCCGGACCCAGCCGCCACGGACTCGGCCGGACCGTGACAGCCGCTCCCACCTTGGTGAACGCGTCCGCCGACACCTCCGGGGCGTCCGGCCCGAGCAGCCGCCGGCCGTCGACCACCCGCCGCTGGTGCGCGTTGAACGCCGCCTCGATCTCGGCATCGAGCGGATCGTGCGGGGCCAGTTGCACCTCCCCGGTCACCGAAAGAGTGAACAGCACCGACACCCGCGCCTCGGCGCACACCGCGGCCAGCCGTTCCACCTCCGCCACGGTGAGCAGGTCGAGCAGCGCCGAACAGGTCACCAGGTCGGTGCCCGCCAGGTCCGCCGGGGTGAGATCGGCGACGTCCAGGCGCTGGGTGCTGACCGTGACTCCGTCCGGCATGCCCGCGGCGGCGCGCAGTAAAAGCGCCGGATCCCGGTCCGTCATGATCCAGTGCTGGCCGGCGCCGAGCCGGGGCGACAGCCACCGGCCCAGCGAGCCCGTCCCGCAGCCCAGGTCCCGCACCGTCCGCACCTCGCCGGGCAGTAGATCCACCAGGTCGAGCGCGCGTGCAGCGGCGTCCGCGGGTTCCCGCAGCGACAGCCAGGCGGCGCTGAACTCGCCGTCGGAGTCACTGAGAGTCCCGCCCTCGGCGCCACCGGCTTCGGCGTGCCGGTCCGGCCCGCTCTCACTGAACGTTCCCACCTGCGGCCCGGCCCCGGCCAGCGGAGCGCCGAGCCGCCCGGTGCCGGTGACCAGCGGAGTCACACCTTCGATCTTGCCGTGCACTTCAGTCATGGGTGCCTCCTCGGCATCGTCGTTCTCACCGGTTCAGATGCTGGTCAGCGCCTTGGCCAGGCGGCCGGCGGTCTCGTCCCAGCCGGTCAGGGTGTCGCGGCGGGCCCGGGCGTGCGTGCGCCACTCGTCGCGCAGCTCGGCGTCGGTGAGCCAGTCGCGGAGGGCGGTGGCCAGGGCGTCCCGGTCGTCCGGCGGGATCAGCCGGCCGGGAATCCCGCCGCCGGGCGCGGCGCCGAGCGCCTCCGGGACCCCGCCGACGTCCGCGGCCACCACCGGCAGGCCGCGGGCCAGGGCCTCCGTCACCACCATGCCGTACGTCTCGGCCCGCGAGGGCAACACGAACAGATCAGCGTTCGCGTACGCGTCGTCGAGCGCCCCGCCGGTCAACGCGCCGACGAACCGGACGGCGTGTTCGTCCGATCCCGGACCCGGGCGCGTCGACCAGGCGGGAGTGAGCGGTCCGGCCCTGTCGAGGGCGAGGGTTGCCGGGGGTGGGACGTCCAGCGACGGGACCCGGCCGGCGCCGGCCACGGTGCAGGTCCAGGGCAGGTCCGGTAGCTGCTGCAGGGCGGTCAGCAGGAGGTCCTGGCCCTTGCGCGGGGTCAGCGACGCCACATTCAGCAGGCGGTGGCCGGTGGGGGAGGGGACGGCGAGCGGGGCCGGATCCACGCCCGGGGCGATCGCGTGCACGCCGGTGAGTCCGTGCAGCTCCTCGACCCGGCGGGCAGCCGGGGCGCTCGTCGCGATCACCGTGGTGGCCAGGCGCAGGGCCCGGGACTCCAGGGCGCGCAGCTGGGCGGCTTCGTGGTCGGTCAGGCCGGTCTCGTCACCGAGCGGCAGGTGCACCAGGACGGCCAGGCGAAGTCGGCCGGCGTGCGGTTCGAGCAACTCCGGCACTCCGCAGGCGATCAGCCCGTCGAGCAGCACCAGCGCCCCGTCGGGGAGCCCGCCGAGCAGCGCGGCCAGAGCGCGGCGCTCCGGTTCGGCGGGCCGGGGCCAGCTTCCGCCGATCAGATGCTCGGACACCTCTGGTGGGGGGTGGTTCCGGAGGCGCCGGAGGACCTCCCGGTCGTAGCGATTTCCGCCGCTCGGTGCTGCCGGGTCGTCGATCGACGCCGGCAGCACCGCGAACAGCGGGAGGGTCACAGGTCTCGCTCGTACGTCGCCCAGGCGATGTGTGACTCGTGGAGGGTGACCGAGATGCCGGTCAGGCCGGTGGCGCCGGGGCCGAGTTCGCCGGCCTGCGCGCGGACGGCCAGGCGGTCGGCGATGACCTTGGCCAGGAACTCGGTGGACGTGTTGACGCCGGTGAACTCCGGGTCGTCGTCGAGGTTGCGGTAGGAGAGCCCGGAGCAGATGGTGTGCAGCTGCTCGCTCGCCCGGCCGATGTCGACCACGATGTTGTCGTCGTCCAGCTCGGGGCGGCGGAACGTCGCATCCACCACGAAGGTGGCGCCGTGCAGGCGCTGCGCCGGTCCGAAGACCTCGCCGCTGAAGCTGTGCGCGATCATGATGTGGTCGCGGACGGTGACGCTGAACAAGGGCTGCTCCTCAGGTGTGGTTCGGTGCGGTACTACGGGTACCCGATCCGGAAAGATCAAATCGGGTGGTCGATGACGTGGCAGAGCGCCTTGAGGGTGCCGTCGGCCAGCTGCGGGAGCACCCGGGGGAGGTCGTCGAAGCCGCTGTGCCCGGTGATCAGCGCGTCGAACCTGGGGTCCTTGAGCAGTTCCAGCGCTACCTGGAACCGTTCCGGGTAACCGCGATGGCGGGTGGGGGTGATGCCGCCGACCTGGCTGCTGCGGATGGTCAGGCGACGGCTGTGGAAGTTCTCCCCGAGGGGTACCGAGATCCGCCGGTCACCGAACCAGCTCAGCTCGACGAGGGTGCCCTCGGTGCGGAGCAGTTCCAGGCCCCGGTGCAGGCCGGCCTCGGTGGCGCTGGCGTGGATGACGATGTCGCGTTCCCCGCGCGCGTCGTCCGGCTGCGCAAAACGGATGTTCAGTGACTTGGCGAGATTCTCCCGGCCGGGGTCGATGTCGATCAGCTCGACGTCGGTGGCCGGCAGGCCGGCCAGGACCGCCGCCACCGACGCGCCGACCATGCCGCCGCCGATCACGGTGATCCGGTCGCCGATCTGCGGCGCCGCGTCCCACACCGCGTTCACCGCGGTCTCCACCGTCCCGGCCAGCACCGCGCGGGCGGCCGGCACCTCGTCCGGGATCACGGTGACCGCCTCGGCCGGAACCGTGTACCGGGTCTGGTGCGGGTACAGGCAGAAGACCGTCTTCCCGATCAGCTCCGGCACACCCGCCTCGACGACTCCCACGTTCAGGTAGCCGTACTTCACCGGCGCCGGGAAATCGCCGTCCTGGAACGGCGCGCGCATCGACGCCCACTGGCTCTCCGGCACCCGGCCCTGGAACACCAGCGTCTCGGTGCCGCGGCTCACCCCGGAGTGCAGTGTGCGCACCACCACGTCACCCGGACCGGGATCCGGCACCCGCTCGGGGCGTATCTCCCCGGTTCCTGGGCAAGTCATCCAGAAAGCACGCGCCTGCAAAGCGGTTCCTTTCGACACTGAACCAAAACTCCCCGTTGAGCGTGTTGATCGGGGACAGCGGCTAAACCCTACGTCCAGGAGGAACGGTGACCTTCAGTACCGCCACGACCACGACGAGTCCGTTCCGGGCTCCGCTGGCCGGGTTCGCCGCCCAGCTCCTCCTGCTCGCCGCGCTCCTCGCGACCGTGGGGGTCGGCACGTGGGGTCTGATCGCCGCAGTCGTCTACGGAGCAGTTTTGTGCGGTCTGCTCGGCTACGCGTTACAGCGTGCCGGGATGACCCGGCTCGGATGGGCGAATTCGGTCACGTTCGCCCGCGCGATCCTCACCGGCGGGGTCACCGCGATGGTGTTCACCCCTGGTGCGCCGGCCGCCCTGCTCGTCACGGTCGCCGCGGTCGCCCTGGCCATGGACGGCGTCGACGGCCAGGTGGCCCGCCGCACCGGCACCACCACGGCGCTCGGCGCGCGCTTCGACATGGAGGTCGACGCGTTCCTGATCCTGGTGCTGAGCATCTTCACCGCCGCCGAGTACGGCTGGTGGGCCCTCGCGATCGGCGCCTTCCGCTACGTGTTCGTCGCCGCGTCGTGGGCGCTGCCCTGGCTGAACGCCCCGCTGCCGCCGCGGTTCGGCCGCAAGGTGGTCGCCGCCCAGCAGGGTGTGATGCTCGCCGTCGTCGCCAGCGGCCTGCTGCCGACCTGGCTCGCGGTGTTCGCCCTGGCCGTCGCGCTGGGCTCGCTGACCTGGTCGTTCGGGCGCGACATCGCCTGCCTGTACCAGGCGTCCCGGGTCCGCGAGGCGGCCCGCAGCCGCTGGTCCGCCCCGCACCGCGAACACGCCCTGGTCTGACCGGAGCTTCAGGCGCCGGCCGGGTAGCGCCGGGACAGGACGGTGAGGGCGAGACGGCCCCACGTCAGGTTCTCCCGCTCGAAGATGATGCCCCGCTGCAACGTCAGATAGGGGCCGATCCGGTTGCCGGTGGCCAGGAACTCGTCCTCGCTGCGGCCGCCCAGGATCTCGGCCAGGCGCTGCTCGTAGGAGCCGAGACGGCGGGCGCTCGACTCCAGACGTGACTCGATCGACGACCTGACGCTGGCCACGTCGGCGTGTGCCAGCGCCTCGATCTGTACGAGCAGCTCGTCGCGTACCGTCGTGGGCTTTGGATCCTGCCTGGTGAAGGCCGTCAAGGCCGCCTGTCCCGCCGCGGTGAGCGAGAAGAGACGCTTGTCCGGCCGTTTCTCCTGGGCCACCACCCGGGCGGCGAGCAGCCCATCGGTCTCCATCTTGTCCAGCTCGCGGTAGAGCTGCTGCGACGTGGCGGTCCAGAAGTTGGCGACCGACACGTGGAACTGCTTGGCGAGCTCGTATCCGGAGGCCTCCCGGTTGATCAGGGCGGCCAGGACGGCGTTGCGTAGCGACACGGGACCCAGGTTACGAGCCGCGCGGCGCGAACTCGGGAGCCGTCTTCGTCATCGCGGCCTTCTGCAGGATCTTCGTGTTGCGGCGCAGAAGCAGCAGACGCAGCTGTTCCCGGCGTTCGCGGGCGAACGTGCGGCGGGCGCTGGACGTGACCGCGCCGTCGAACAGCTTCTTCGCGGCGGCCACCGCGTCCGGGGAACGGGACGCGAGCCGCTGGGCGAAAGCGGTCGCCGCCTCGATCGGGTCGTCGTGCACCTCGGAGACCAGGCCGATCCGGGCGGCCTCGCTGCCGGGGATCTGCTCGGCGGTCATGGTGAGCCGCTTCGCGACGTCCAGCCCGACGACCTCGATGAGACTGCGCACCCCGGTCATGTCCGGGATGATGCCCCACTTGCCCTCCAGCACCGACCATTTGGAGTCGGCGGTGGCGAACCGGAAGTCAGCCGACAGCGCGATCTGCAGGCCACCGCCGTAGCAGTGCCCGTGCACGGCCGCGATCACCGGGACCGGCACCCGCCGCCACGCCCAGCACGCCTCCTGGAACAGGTTGGTGCCCCGCCACGGCGCCGGGATGAACGCGCCGACGATCCTGCGCGGGTTCTTCATCGTGCCCGGGATGTCCAGCCCGGAGCAGAACGACGGGCCGTCCCCGGCGATCACCACGGCCCGGATGGACCGGTCCCGGCGCAGCGTGCGGGCGGCGGCGACCAGCTCGGTGAGCGTGTCGAGGGTGAGCGCGTTCAGTTTCTCCGGGCGGGCCAGGCGCACCTGCGCGATCCCGTCCTCGATCCGCGTGGTCACAAGAGGCATTCGAGGTTCCCTCACAGCTTGGCGGCGAGCTCGGTCGCCTGTTTGATCGCTCGTTTCGCGTCGAGTTCGGCGGCCACGTCGGCGCCGCCGATCACGTGCACGTCCACACCCCGCGCGGTCAGTGGCACGACCAGGTCGTTCACCGACTCCTGGCCGGCGCACACGACGATCGTGCCGACGGCCAGCACGCGGGCCTCGCGTGGCGACTTCGGGTCCTTCGGGTTCACCGGCACGGTGATGTGCAGGCCCTCGTCGTCGACCCGGACATACTCCACCCCGCCCAGCATGGTCACGCCGGAATCCTGGAGAGTCGCCCGGTGCACCCAGCCGGTCGTCTTGCCGAGCCCCTTGCCGAGAGCGCTCGCCTTGCGCTGGAGCAGGTGCACCTCACGTCGCGGCGGCGCCTTCACCTTGGTCGACAGGCCGCCACGCTGCTGATCCGGGTCGGTCACACCCCAGCGCTGCATCCAGTGTTCGGCGGATTCACCAGGCTCGTGCAGCAGGAACTCGGCGACGTCGAAGCCGATCCCGCCCGCCCCGATCACCGCTACCTTCTCCGCGATTTCGCCGGTCTTGTTGATGACCTGCTGGTAGGTCAGCACCTTCGGATGGTCGATTCCAGGGATCGGCGGCACCCGCGGGACCACGCCGGTCGCCACGATCACGTGATCGAAATCGGCCAGGTCGTCGGCTGTCGCCCGCTTGCCGAGGTGCAGCGTGACCCCGCGTGTCTCGATCATGTGCTGGTAGTAGGCCAGCGTGTGCGCGAAATCCTCCTTGCCGGGGATCCGCGCCGCCAGCTTGAACTGCCCGCCGATCCGGTCGGCGGCCTCGAACAGATCAACCCCATGACCGCGGCCGGCCAGCTCCACGGCCGCCGCGAGGCCGGCCGGGCCTGCCCCGACGACCGCGATCCTCTTTCTGGTACGGGTGGGCAGCAGCACGAGTTCGGTCTCGTACGCGGCCCGTGGGTTCAGCATGCACGTCGCGCGCTTGTTGCCGAACGTGTGGTCCAGGCAGGCCTGATTGCACGCGATACACGTGATGATCTCGGCTTCCCGGCCGCTCGCCGCCTTGTTCACGAACTCGGCGTCGGCCAGCAGCGGGCGCGCCATCGACACCAGGTCGGCGTCCCCGGCGGCCAGGATCTCCTCGGCGATCTCCGGGCGGTTGATCCGGTTCGACGCGATCACCGGCACGTCCACCTCGCGGCGCAGTTTGCCGGTCACCCACGCGAACGCGGCCGGCGGCACCGACGTCACGATCGTCGGCACCCGGGCCTCGTGCCAGCCGATGCCGGTGTTCAGGATCGACACGCCGCGCTCCTGGAGGCCGCGCGCCAGCTCGACGGTCTCCTCCCAGGACTGGGCGTCGTCGACGAGATCCAGCAGGCTGATCCGGTACTGCACGATGAAGCCGTCGCCGGTCAGCTCCCGGGTCCGCTTCATGATCTCCAGCGGAAACCGCATCCGCTTCGCGGCAGATCCACCCCATGCATCGGTACGGGTGTTCGTGCGCGCCGCCAGGAACTGGTTGATCAGGTAGCCCTCGGAGCCCATGATCTCCACGCCGTCGTAGCCGGCCCGCTTCGCCAGCGCCGCCGCCCGCGCGAACGACGTCGCCGTCCGGTCCACCTCCCGGGAGCTCATCGCCCTCGGCTTGAACGGCGTGATCGGCGACTTCCGCCCGGACGCCCCCGTGCTGAACGGGTGGTAGGCATACCGCCCCGCGTGCAGCACCTGCAACAGGATCTTGCCGTCGTGCTCGTGCACCGCGTCGGTTACCACCCGGTGCGCCTTCGCCTGCCCGGTGGTGGTCATCTGACTCCCGAACGGCAGCAGCCACCCCCGCCACGTCGGCGCATAACCACCGGTGACGATCAGCGCGGTGCCGCCCTTGGCCCGCTCCGCGAAGAAGGCGGCGAGCTTCGGCAGGTCCCGTTTCCGGTCCTCGAGCTTGGTGTGCATCGAACCCATGACGACCCGGTTGCGCAGAGTCGTGTGCCCGAGATCGAGCGGGCTGAGCAGCGTCGGAAACGCACCGGCCATGTCGTCTGCCTCCTCGCAGCCACCATTCCGCCGCAGCATAGACAACAAATCACCTATGCAACAAGTTGCCTATCAAGACCGCCAGCCGTCGCCCAGCGCGGTATTCCGGCCGCCGAAGGGACGCTGAGCGACGGCTGAGGCCGTCGGCCGTCGTTGAGCGTGATCATCCGGCTGCCGAAGGGCGGGTGAGCGACGGCCCGCGGTTTCCGGTGCCGGCGAGGTCACCCGGAACGACGTCACGCCCTGGCCTCGAAAGGCTGCCTGGACCGTCGGCCGTCGCTTAGCGCGGTAATCCGGTCGCCGAAAGGTAGGTGAGCGACGGCTCGCGGGGTGGGTGGCGGTGCCTGTGCTTCGTCTCGGGGCCGGGAACGGGCCTCAGGTGACGGCGGGGCCCGCGGAGCGTACCCCCGCGGGCCGTTGATCTTTGAAGGGTCAGGGTTTGGCCGGTGGCTCGGTTGCCGCCGGGGTGTCCGGGACGGGATCGGCCTGGTCGGTGGTTTCGGCGGGTGCCGGTGAGGTGGTGTCCGGTGAGGCGGGGCCGGGGGCGGTGGTGTCCGGTGAGGTGGGGGCCGGATTCGGGCGGGACCAGCCGTTGAACAGGAGGTTCAGGAGGAAGACGACGATCACCGTGGTGGTGATCGAGCTGCCGAAGATGATCTCCAGCTCGTCGGGCATCCGGGTGTAGAAGGCCGGCGCCACCACCGGGATCATGCCGACGCCGATCGAGACGGCGATGATCAGCAGGTTGTTGGTGCCGTCGAATTCGACGCGGCGCAGGCTTCGGATGCCGACCGCGGTGACCGTCGCGAACATGACCAGGGCGGCCGCGCCGATGACCGGGCCCGGGACGGCGGCGATGATCTCGCCGAGCTTCGGGATGAGGCCGAGCAGCACCAGGATGACGCCGGCTGCGGTGACCACGAAGCGGCTGCGCACCCGGGTGACCTGGACCAGGCCGACGTTCTGGGCGAACGCGGTGTCCAGGAACGAGTTGAACACACCGGCCAGGACGCCGGACAGGCCGTCGGCGGCGAGGCCGCGGGCGATGTCGTTCTCGGACGGGCGGCGGCCGACCGCCTCACCGACGGCGAGCATGTCGGCCGTCGACTCGACGTAGATGATCAGCATGACCGTGCACATCGAGACGATCGCGGCGGCCTGGAACTCGGGCGGGCCGAAGTAGAACGGGCGGGCCAGGCCGAACCAGCTCGCCTCGCCGACGCCGGAGAAGTCGACCAGGCCCATGAACGCGGCCACGATCACCCCGAAGATCAGGCCGATCAGCACCGACAGCGAGGCGACGAATCCGCGTGCGAACCGGTTGACCAGCACGATCAGCAGGATGATGGCGGCCGCCAGGGCCAGTTTGTCGAGAGCGCCGTAACCCGGCGCCTCCTCGTTGTTGCCGGCGATCAGCCCGGCCCCGGCGTCGATCAGCGACAGGCCGATCACGGTGATCACCGTGCCGGTGACCAGCGGCGGGAACAGGTGGATGATCTTCGCGAACGGCTTGGCGACGAGCAGGCCGAAGACCCCGGCGGCGAGGAACGCGCCGTAGATCGCGGGCAGGCCGTACTTCGCGCCGATCAGGATCATCGGGTTGAGCGCGGCGAACGTGGCGCCGGCGACGACCGGCAGGCGCACGCCGAGGATCTTCCCCACGCCGAGGCTCTGGATGATCGTGATGACGCCGGCGACGAACAGGTCGGCGTTGACCAGGATCGCGATCGTTGTCGCGTCCAGTTTGAGCGCGCCGCCGACGATCAGCGGCACGGCGACGCAGCCGGCGTACATGACGAGGACATGCTGGAGGCCCAGGACCGCCAGGCGGCCGACCGGCAGCATCTGGTCGACCGGGTGCTTGCTCCCGACCACTTGGCTCATGACGGAACCTTCCAATTGGAAATGGTTCCGCGGATTCTCGGCACGCCATGTTTACGGCAGAGGTCCTAGCGTTGCATCGCGGTGAACTTCTTCTATGCCTCGGCGCAGCCCGGGCTCTATGCCTTGGCGCAGCCCGGGCCGGCGGCCGCCCCATCGACGATGCGGTACTTCGAGATGTCGCCGCGCACGTAGTCCTTGAGCTGCCGGATCGAGGTCGGGGCGGTCCCGTTGTTCATCAGGTAGCCGACGATCGCGGTGTCCACAGTCCGGCAGGAAGCCTGGTCGGCGACCACCTGCGCACGGGACTGAAGCTTCGCCGGGTTCAACGCAACGTAAGAAACGCCACCAATACTCATCGTAATCGCACTGGCCATTGCTATCTCGATCAAACGCACTGGGGCAGGTTAGTCATGATCACTCACGGTGGTCAGCTGGCCGAACGGCCGAGATCATCAGCCTCAAGGGCAACGCTGTGTAACAGGTCCTGGCGGGCGAATGAATCGACATGACTCACGACGACGGTGCTACCTTGATTACTCGGAGCAACGGTCTGATAACGCAGGAGGATCCCATGCGTCGTGCCGCTGTCGTTCTCACCCTCGTCCTCGCCGGGCTCTGGATCGCCTCGCCCGCGAGCGCGTTCGCCCACAACGCGGTCCACAACCCGGCCATGCACATGCTGCTGGACGGGCTCACCCTGCTGGTCGTCTCCGCTCCGGTGTGGACGGCCCTGCTGTGGGGCGGCGGCAGTCGCCGGCAGCTCGCCGCACTGATCGGGATCGTCCAGATCCCGGTCGCGATCATCGGGTTCGTGCCGATCGCCGACCCCTACCTGCACCTCACCCTGTTCGCCATCGCGCTCGGCCTGACCGCGGTATCGCTGCGGGTGGTGCGCGGCCAGGCACGGGCCGCCGCCGCTGTATCACAAACCCGGTAAGGGTCGAACGGATGACCGGGTCCTCTCAGCGACCCGGTCATCCGATGTGATGTCTGCGTAACCTCGCTGTCAGTGAGCCTGGCCACAATGAACACGTGGTGACCGAGACGATGTTGCCGGTCAACGGCATCCAGATGTGCGTGGAGACGTTCGGCGAGCCCAACGATCCCCCGCTGCTGCTCCTGGCCGCGGACGCCAGTTCGATGGACTGGTGGGACGACGAGTTCTGCCGGCGTCTGGCGGCCGGCCGACGGTTCGTCATCCGCTACGACCACCGGGACACCGGCCGGTCGACCTCCTACCCGCCAGGCTGTCCCGCGTACTCCGGGGCCGACCTGATGTATGACGCGATAGGTGTGCTCGACGCGCTCCGCGTCCCGGCGGCGCACCTGGTCGGCTTCTCGCTGGGCGGCGCGCTCGCTCAGCGGATCGCCGTCCACCATCCGTCCCGGGTGCTCAGCCTCACCCTCATGTCGACGAGCGTCGACGGCGAGGCCCCCGACAACGCGCCGGTCACCCACGGCGGTCCGGTCACGGTTTCCGCGGGCACGGTCACAGCGGTTGTGCGTACGGTCGAAGCGCCGCCCGCCACTGACGAGACCGACTGGTCGAACCGGAAGGCCGCGGTGTCCCGCATGATCGACGAGGTACGCGCCCGCGGCGGCCCGTTCACCCCCGAGGAGCCGCAGCTGCGCCGCTTCGCCGAACGCGTCTTCGACAGATCCGCCGACCTGGCCGCGACCCGCGTCAACCATCGCCTGGCCGGCTACGGGCCACCGGTCCGCGACCTGCTGTGCGGCATCGAGGCGCCGACCCTGGTGCTGCACGGCACCCTGGACCGGCACATCACCACCGGCCATCCCGAGGAACTGGCTCGCTGCATCCCGGGCGCCCGCCTCGTGTGGCTCGACGGGGTCGGCCACGAGTCACCACCCCGCGCCGTCTGGAACCAGGTCCTCACCGAGATCCTCGACCTGGCCGCCTGACCTCCCAGCCCATCCTCATCCCGAGGCCACCCCCACTGCCGCGCCCCGCGCCCCGCCGTCCGTGACCGGTTGCTCGCTTGCCGTCCGTGACCGGTTGCTCGCTTGCCGTCTGCAACCCGCTGCCGCGGCCCGATGCCGGCCACCCGTGACCTGCTGCCCGCCGCTTGTCGCCCGCGGATCTTGCACGACTTTCCGCGCCCGCGCCGATCTTGCAGCCCTTTCCACGTCCCAGCAGGAAGAAAGCTGCAAGGTCTCCCCGGCGCAGTAGACCTTGCACGGCAAAGCATGCCCACACGTGAAGAAACGTGCAAGATCGCTGAAAACATGGGGAACCGTGCAAGATCTACAGGGCTGGTCGCGGGTGAATTTTCCGCGAATGCGACATTCCAGGCCTCGGGTCGGTGTCTCAGCCGCCTGGGCGACCGGTGCGATAGCCCGAAGGCTCGGCGGGATGGCCTCGCACAGCAGAGGGATTGACCTCGGATGCGGCGAAAGTCTTGAAGAAGGTTTCCTGACTTGTGGAACTCCACAAGATCGCGCGCGGGGTGCGATTTGAGGAGTGTCGCGGGGGTGGCGTGAGAAGCGTCGCGGGGTGCAGTGAGAAGTGTCGCGGGTGGCGTGAGTGCCGGGGACGGGAGTTCTGTCGTCGTGGGCCTTGATCGGCTGTGCGAGCATCGCCGCGTGCGGATACCTGAGCCGGCGCGGATGTCCGGAAGCTCCCGCCGGGACCGGTTCGGCTGGTTCGTGGCGCTGCCGATCGGGGTGCTGGTCGCGGTTCTCCTGGTGCTGCCCGGCGGCAGCCTGCTCCCGACCGTGCGGCCGTGGCTCGGGCTGGCCGTACCGCCGCTGCTGTTGATCCTGCTCTGGCGCCGCTCCCGGCCTGCGCTGCTCGCCGGGCTCCTGCCGCTCGCTGCCTGGTCCGCCGTCTTCGGCGGGCATCTGCTGCCGGACGGTGACGTCCCGCACGACCTGGTCGTGGTGCAGCACAACGTCAGCGACGAGAACCCGGACCCGGCCGCCACCGTCCGCACCCTGATCGCGGACGACCCCGACCTGGTCGCCCTGGAGGAGATCACCCCGGAGGCGGTGCCCGCCTACACGGCCGCGTTCCCCGCCGAATACGCCCACCACACGATCCACGGGACCGTGGCGCTCTGGTCCCGGCACCCGCTCACCGAGGCCGCGCCCCTGGACATCCGCCCGGCCGGTCTCGGCGACGACTGGAACCGTGGCCTCCGCGCGGTCGCCCGGACCCCACAGGGCGACATCGCCGTCTACGTCGCCCACCTGTCATCGGTGCGCCCCGGACTGACCGGCCTCGACACGGCCCGCCGCGACGACAGCGCCCGGAAACTGGGCGCGGCGCTGACGGCCGAACCGCACGAGCGGGTGATCCTGCTCGGTGACCTGAACGCCACCGCCACCGACCCCGGCCTCGACCCCGTCACCGCCCACCTGGGCACCGACGGTTCCGACTTCGCGTTCACCTTCCCGGCGGCCCTGCCGATCGCCCGGATCGACCACGTCCTGGCACGCTCGCTGACGGTGACCGCGGTCCGGACCCTGCCCCGGACCGGCAGCGACCACATCCCGATCGTCGCCCGCCTACGCCACTGACCCCCGGTTACCCCGTCCCGTAGCCGGTGAAGGAGCTGCGGTGGGGTCAAGCCTGGCTGGCCGTCACCGCTGTCTCGGGACCGCGAACCCGGCGGTCGGAGCCAGCCGAGTAGATCCGGCTGGCCGTTACCGCTGTCTCGGGACCGCGAACCCGGCGGTCGGAGCCAGCCGAGCAAGATCGGAAGCTGGGGGCCGGACAGCCTCGGGTTCGGGGATGCGCGGGTGCTTGGGGCTCGTTCTGGTGGGTGGTCATCGGTGTCCTGAGCCGCCTCAGGCGGCGGTGAGCGGCCCACGATGACGGCCGGGCCCGGGATGGGCGCGTGCGCACCGGCCGGCCCCCGATCATGAGATCACTTCCGGCCGGTGGACGCGCTGGTCATGGTCGGGTGGCGCCGTGCAGAGCGAGTCCCGCGGTGATCGAGCCGGCGCACGCCGCCGTATACATCATCAGGAAGCCCAGGCCGGTGAGCAGGCCGACGCCGGCCAGCATCGCGAGCAGCAGCAGTGTGCCGGCGACCGGCCCGGCGGCCAGCAGCCAGGCCGCGGTTTTCTGCACCGGGGTCCACCGGGGGGAGACGGTCGCCATCATCAGCCCGGCCGCCTGCGCGACCCCCGGCAGCACCACCGAACCGCCGGTGAGCAGCGCGACCGCCACCCGCTCGGAACCGCCCGGCGACGGACCGGGAACGGCGGACGGCACGGCCGGCAAGCGCAGGTGGGTGGGTGTGCCGCTGCGGCGGACCGCGGCCACCAACTGGTCGGGCGGCCCTAACCGGCCCAGCACCCGGGACGGATCGTCGGCCAGGTCGCGGCGCATCGCGATGTAGCCGGCAACCGTGTTCATCAGCTCGTCGCGGGTCTCCGCCGACAGGTCGCCGGCGGCCGCCCACAGCGAGGCCAGATAGTCGAGAACGAGAACGTCGTCGTGGGCCGGCGGTGCGGTCGTCATGGGAGTCCTTCCCTCCGGGTGACGAGAACGTCGTCGTGGGCCGGCGGTGCGGTCGTCATCAGATTCCTTCCTCCGGGTGCCGACCAGCATTCCCGCCGGACCGTCGCCGCCGCATCGGTCCAAGGTGGTAACTGCGCGGCGCGGCATCATCCTCCGGTCTTAGTCCGGGAGTATGGGGGTATGCGCCTGGTGTCCCTGCTTCCGTCCGCGACCGAGATCGTGTACGCCCTCGGGCTCGGCGATGACCTGGTCGGAGTCACGTTCGAGTGCGACGAGCCGGCTGCGGCCCGCTCGGAGAAGACGGTGGTGGTCGGCGGCCGCGACACCAGCCGGATGACCCCCGGTGAGATCGACGACTACGTGCGCACCCAGATGTCGGCCGGTGGGGACCTCTACACGTTGCACGCCGGGGCGCTCGCCGGCCTCGATCCGGATCTCATCCTCACCCAGGACCTGTGCCGGGTGTGCGCGCTGCCGTCGGGGCACGTCGATCAGGCGCTCGGGCACCTGGGCTGCCGTAGTGAGGTGCTCTCCCTCGACCCGCACACCCTGGACGACGTCCTGGAGACCTTCGTTGTGGTTGCGAACGCGGTGGGCGTACCGCAGCGGGGTGTTGATCTTGTGACTGGTCTGCGGGAGAGGCTGGCCGCGGTGAGCGCCGCGGTGGCCGGGAGGCCTCGCCCCCGGGTGGCCGTGGTGGAATGGGTGGATCCGCCGTTCACCGCGGGGCACTGGGTTCCGGACCTGATCACGGCGGCCGGCGGCGAACCCGTCGCGGCCCTTCCGGGCCGCCGTTCGGTACCGGTCTCCTGGGCCGGACTGGCCGCTCCGCGGCCGGAGATCGTGCTGGTCACCCCATGCGGTTACCACCTGGAGGGCGCGATCCGGCAGGCCGATGCGGTGGTCCCGCATTTCCCCGCCGCGTCGGTGTGGGCGATCGACGGCGACGGCCTGGTGGTACGCCCGGGGCCGCGACTCGTGGCCGGAGTGGAGGCGATCGCCGCGATCCTGCATCCGGATGCGGTCCCGCCGCCCCCGCCCGGATCCATCCAGCGTGTGTCCTGACCAGCACATCGAGGAGTGGTTCGACGCCGGATGACCGGTGGGGTCGGGGCGCGCTCTACGATCGGGTCGTACCACCGGACATGACGGAAACGGGTGACGATGGAGACGTTGGAGTTCCAGGCAGAGGCGCGCCAGCTGCTGCAACTGATGGTCCACTCGATCTATTCGAACAAGGACATCTTCCTGCGCGAGCTGATCTCGAACGCGTCGGACGCGCTGGACAAGCTGCGCCTGGCGAAGCTGCAGGACGGCCTCGAGGCGGACACCTCCGACCTGCACATCGAGATCGCGGTCGACGCCGAGGCTCGTACGCTTGTCGTTCGTGACAACGGCATCGGCATGACCCGCGAGGAGGTCGTGGCGCTGATCGGCACGATCGCCAAATCCGGCACCGCGGAGCTGCTGGGCAAGCTCAAGGAGGCCAAGGAGACCCCCGAGCTGATCGGCCAGTTCGGTGTCGGGTTCTACTCGACGTTCATGGTCGCCGACAAGGTCGAGCTGGTGACCCGCAAGGCCGGCACCGAGGGCCACGGCACCCGCTGGGAGTCGGCCGGCGAGGGCACCTTCACGATCGACGACGCGCCGGACGCGCCGGTCGGCACCACGGTGACGCTGCACCTGCGCCCCAAGGACGAGGACGACGCCCTCTACGACTACACCGACGCGTGGAAGCTCAAGGAGATCGTCAAGCGGTACTCGGACTTCATCTCGTTCCCGATCCGCAAGGTCGACGGTGACGAGGTCGAGACCCTCAACTCGATGAAGGCGCTGTGGGCCCGCCCGCGCAGCGAGGTCACCGACGAGGAGTACCACGAGTTCTACAAGCACATCAGCCACGACTGGACCGACCCGCTCGAGATCATCAACATGAAGGCGGAGGGCACCTTCGAGTACGAGGCGCTCCTCTTCATCCCGTCCCGGGCGCCGCACGACCTGTTCCAGCGGGACGCCCGCCGGGGTCTCCAGCTCTACGTCAAACGCGTCTTCATCATGGACGACAGCAAGGAGCTGATCCCCGACTACCTGCGCTTCGTCAAGGGTGTGGTGGACGCGGCCGACCTCTCGCTGAACATCTCCCGCGAGATCCTCCAGCAGGACCGGCACATCCAGATGATCCGGCGCCGCCTGGTCAAGAAGGTGCTGTCGA
This sequence comes from Actinoplanes sp. NPDC026670, assembly GCF_040638175.1. Lineage (NCBI taxonomy): Bacteria > Bacillati > Actinomycetota > Actinomycetes > Micromonosporales > Micromonosporaceae > Actinoplanes > Actinoplanes sp. NPDC026670. The sequence goes on along the minus strand of NZ_JBEZXU010000030.1, from coordinate 34,312 downwards.
CGATCAAGGACCTGCAGACCAGCAATCCGGAGAAGTACGCGACGTTCTGGCGCGAGTTCGGACGGGCGGTCAAGGAGGGCCTGCTCGCCGAGCCCGACAACCACAAGCCGATCCTGGAGATCGCGTCGTTCGCCAGCACCGAGGGCGCCGAGCCGACCACCCTCGCCGCCTACGTGGAGCGGATGAAGGAGGGCCAGGAGGAGATCTACTTCCTGACCGGCGAGAGCCGCTCCCAGGTGGAGAACTCGCCGCACATGGAAGCCTTCCAGGCGCAGGGCTACGAGGTGCTGATCCTCACCGACCCGGTCGACGAGATCTGGGTCGACGTGGTGCCCGAGTTCGACGGAAAGAAGCTGCGGTCGATCGCCCGTGGCTCGGTCGACCTGCCGAAGGACGAGGAGAAGCCGGAGCCCGAGGGTGACTTCGGCCCGCTGCTCGGTTTCCTCACCGAGAAGCTGACCGAGCAGGTCAAGGAGGTGCGGCTGTCGCACCGGCTGACCACCTCGGCGGCGTGCCTGGTCAGCGACGCCGACGACATCACCCCGGCGCTGGAGAAGATGTACCGGGCGATGGGGCAGGAGGGGCCGCGGGTCAAGCGCATCCTCGAGCTCAACCCCAACCACCCGCTGGTCTCCGGTCTGCGGGCGGCGCACGAGCGCAGCGCCGGCGACGCGGCCCTGCCGGACACGGCCGAGCTGCTGTACGGGACGGCGCTGCTCGCCGAGGGCGGCGACCTGGAGGATCCGGCCCGGTTCGCCAAACTGCTCGCGGATCGTCTCGCGCAGACGGTCTGACCTGCTGTTTCCGGCCGCCGGCCCCGGTTCTCCGGGGTCGGCGGTCTGCTTTCCGTGGCCCGGTGGTCAGGGCAGGTGGGACAGCCAGGCTCGGGGACCGGCGTGCATGACCCGGATGGCGGCGATCCGGGAGGCGTAGCCGATCGCGGCCGGCAGATCCAGGTCGCCGCGCGCCAGCGCGACCGCGAGGGCGCCGTGGAAGGCGTCGCCGGCGCCGGCGGTGTCCACCGCGACGACCTTCGGCACCGCCACCGTCCCGGCCGTCGTGCTCCCGGCGGCACGGAACCAGCGGACCGGCTCCGGGCCGTGGGTGATCACGACGTCGGTGCTGCTGGTCGACCTGATGGCGGCCGCGACCGCCTCGTCGGTCCCGGCCGTGGCGGTCGAGTCCGCTTCGTGGGCACCGGCCGGGTGGCGGAAATCGCCGGAGCAGGCCACCACCTCGGCGTACGGGAAGATGTCGGCGAAGACCGGGCGCCAGCTTCCGGCGTCGACGAGCAGGCGGCGGGCGCTGCGGGCCGCGGCCATCGCGAGCGCCGGATGGTGGCCGTCGACCAGGGTGAGGTCGGCGTCGGGCAGGCCCTCCGCGGGTGCCGCGACCGCACGGTTGCCGGCGTTGCGGCTGACTATGGTGCGTTCGCCGGTCGACGCGAGAACCGTCACCGCCGAGACCGGCGGCGGCTCCGGGGAGTCCGCGGCGACGTCGATCAGGGTGACCCCGTGCGCTGCCAGATCGGCCCGGACCAGGTTGCCCAGCGGGTGCGAACCCACTGCGCTGACCAGGGTGACCGTGGCCCCGAGCGCAGCCGCGGTGACCGCCGCGTTGGCCGCCGGTCCGCCCGCGGCGACGTCCACCGACGCGGACTGCACCTTCTCGTCGGGACCGGGGAACCGCTCGACCCGCTGCACCAGGTCGACGGTCGCCAGCCCGGCGAAGAGGAGCCGCATGCCGGTGTCAGTTGCCGTTCGCGAGCTCGACGAAGAACGTGCCGATGTTGCTGAAGATGTCGCCGATGCCGTCGCCGATGCTGCGGGCCACCTCGGCGGCCGGGCCCGGATTGGTGCCGATCCAGAAGACGAGCAGGAACACCAGGATCCAGCCCAGCACCTTCTTCATCGGAAATCGATCCTCCGCACACTCGCTGGCCTGGGGAAACCGGATGACCCCATCCAAGATCGTGACACAACCTCGCAAGGCCCGCAGGAGGCACGCCGACCCGGATCCGGCACGTCACGAATATGGCAGTGACTGTCTTTTGAGAGCTACCTTCATTTCATGGTCGCTCTCAGAACAGCTCACCGGTGGTCAGCCCTGGCCGCCCTCGCCCTGTGCACCGTCGTCATCGGGCTGGACAGCACTGTGCTCAGCGTCGCGCTGCCCACGCTGGCCCGTGATCTCGGCGCCACCACCGCCGACCTCCAGTGGTTCACCACGTCCTATCTGCTGGTCCTGGCCGCGGCGCTGCTGCCGGCCGGCATGCTCGGCGACCGGTTCGGCCGCAAGCGCCTCCTGCTGATCGCGCTGGTGGCCTTCGGCGCCGCCTCTGCCGCCTGTGCCCTGGCCGACACGACAGGGCAGCTCATCGCCGCCCGCGCGGTCCTGGGCCTCGGCTCCGCCGTGATCATGTCGCTGATCGGCGCGGTCCTCACCGTCCTCTTCGACGAGCGGGAGCGCCCACGGGCCCTCACCATCTGGATCACCGCCAACGCGCTCGGCATCCCGCTCGGCCCGCTGCTCGGCGGCTGGCTGCTCGACCACTTCCACTGGGGCTCGGTCTTCCTGATCAACCTGCCGATCGTGGTGCTCGGGCTGATCGCGGTCGCGGTCCTCGTCCCCGAGTCGCACGGTGACCGTGGCCGCCGGTTCGACCTGCCGGGCATCCTGCTGTCGACCACGGGGCTGGTCGCCGTGACGTTCGGCATCATCGAGGCCGGCGAGCGCGGCTGGGGCGACGTGCGCGCCTCGGTGATCATCGCGGTCGGTGTGTTCGCGCTCGCCGCGCTGGTGTGGTGGCAGCGGCGGGCCGCCGCGCCGCTGATCGATCTCGCCCTCTTCCGTAACCGGTCGTTCGCCGGGGGCACGCTGCTCGCCACGATCGCCGGGTTCGCCTTCTTCGGCCTGCTGTTCGCGCTGCCGCAGCTGTTCCAGGCGGTCGGTGGCGCCGACGCGTTTGGCACCGGAGTCCGGCTGCTCCCGGTGATCGGTGGCCTGATGGTCGGCGCCCGCGTGGGTGAGAAGCTGGCGATCCGGTTCGGTCCGCGCGCGGTGATCGCCGGCGGTCTCGCGTTGATGGCCGCCGCCCTGTTCACCGGCGCGGCCACCGATGCGGCGGCGGGCTACGGGGTGGTCGGCGCTTGGATCGGCGTGGCCGGTGTGGGTCTCGGCCTCACCATGCCCACCTCGATGAACGTCACGATCAGCACCCTCGGCGCGGAGCGCACCGGCGTCGGCAACGCCCTGATCCAGGCGATCCGCCAGGTCGGCAGCGCCATCGGGGTCGCCGTGCTCGGCATGGTCCTGAACGCGGGCTACCGCTCCGCCCTCTCCGATTCCGTCCGGTCCGATTCCTCTTTGCCGGGTTCCTCCCTGTCGGGTTCCGCCTCGCCTGATTCCGTCGTGCCTGGTTCCGGCATGCCTGGTTCCGTCCTACCGGGTTCTGCTCCGCCTGATGCCATCCTGCCCGGTTCTTTCGGGCACCTGTCCGAGGCGGCGCGGGAGCAGGTGAGTGACAGCGCTACCGCCGGGGTCGCGGTCGCCCAGCGGCTCGGCGACGACGGCCTGCTCGCCGCGGTGCAGGACGCGTTCGTGCACGGCATGGATCTGTCACTGATCGTCTCCGGCGGCGTCGCGGCGGCTGGTGTGGTGCTGGCCCTGGTGATCCTGCCGCGCGGCGCGCGCACCGGGCGACCAGCGGAGGCCCTGGCAGAATCGGGAGTATGAGCGCCCCCTCGGACAGCCTGCGCGCCCGCAAGAAGGCGAAGACCCGCGCCACCATTCGCGAGCAGGCGATGCGGCTGATCGAGGAGCAGGGCTACGCCGCGACGACGGTGGAGCAGATCGCGGAGGCGTCGGAGATTTCGCCGAGCACGTTCTTCCGCTACTTCCCGACGAAGGAGGCCGCGATCCTGGTCGACGACGTCGACGCGGTGCTGGTCCACGCGATCCGCGCCCAGCCGGCCGAGTTCCAGGCGGTCGAGGCCATTCTGCGGGCGGTGCACGAGGTCTTCTCGAACATGAGCCCGGAGACGTGGGAGTTCGAGCGCCGGCGGCAGGCGCTGGCCCTCGGCGTCCCCGAGTTGAGGGCGCGCATCATGCACCAGATGACCGACGCGATCGACCTGGTCGCCGCGGCGATCGCCGAGCGGGCGGGCCTGCCCGCCGACGACTTCTCGGCCCGGGTCACCGCGGGGGCCGCTGTCGGCGCCATGCTCGCGGTCCTGCCGTCGAGCCGCGTGCTGACCGACGGCATGACCCTGCACGACTATCACCGGCTGGAGAAGGCCCTGACCCTGCTCCAGAAGGGCCTGCCCCTCGGCTGACCCACCGTTTCCGGGCGTGCGGGCGCGAGGTCGTTGCTTCCGGGCATGGCGGCCGTTGCGCCTGGCGGCGCCGTCGGCTCCGGCCTGTGGCTCGGGCTCCGGTCGGCCTACGGCTCGGGTCGGCCTACGGCTCGGGTCGGCCTACGGCTCGGGTCGGCCTACGGCTCGGGTCGGCCTACGGCTCGGGCTCCTGGTCTACGGCTCGGGTGGGGTGGTCAGGCTTTCGTGGACGGCGGTGAGGATTCGGTCGGAGAGGTCGGTGCCGGCTGTCGCGCGGGACAGGATCAGGGCGCCGACCATGGTGCTGAGGGCAGCTAGGTCCGGCTCCGGGCCGTCGCCGAGAAAGCGGGCGAAACCCTCGACCCCCGCCGCGTAGGCCGACCTTGTCGCGTCGCCGCCTGTCGAGCGGGCCACGTCGCCGCCGAACCCCGCCGAGGGGCATCCACTGCCTGGATCGTCGCGGTGCGCCGGCGACAGGTAGGCGTCGATCATCGCCCGCCGTCGATCGGACACCGTGGCGTCACCGGATCCGGGCTTCTGGTCGGCCCCGCCCGGCGGGAGAGCGTCGGCCGACGGGTGGGCCTCGGCCGGTGGCAGAGCGTCGGCCGGCAGGACGGTGGCCGGTGCGAGAGCGTCGGCCGGTAGGACGGTTGCCGGTGGGCGGAGGGTGGCGGCCTGGTCGGCGAAAGCCCTGGCCACCGCCTCGGCGACCAGGGCGTCCTTCGAGGCGAAGTGTTTGTAGAAGCCGCCGTGGGTCAGGCCCGCCTCGGCTGTCACGTCGGCGACGCTCACGCCGGCGATCCCGTGCTCGCGGAAGAGGCGTGCGGCCGTGGCCACGATGCGTTCCCGGTTTTCGGCGGCCTGCGCCTGCGACACCCGTCCCATGACCGCAACTATAGATTATGTGTGTCATCTATTACCCCGGCGGCCCTGGCGGTCGTTAGATGATGGCCATAATCTAATTCTCATGGAACTCACCAACGCAGTCGCCGTCGTCACCGGAGCCAACCGCGGGTTCGGCCGCCAGCTCGCCCTCCAGCTGCTCGAACGTGGCGCCAAGGTCTACGCCGCGGCCCGTACTCCCGAGTCCGTCGACCTTCCCGGAGCGATCCCGCTCCAGCTCGACGTCACCGACCCGGAGTCGGTGACCAGGGCGGCCGCCACCGCGGCCGACGCCACCCTGCTGATCAACAACGCCGGGGTGTCCGCCGGTGAGCCGGTCCTCGACGGGGACCTGGACGGCATCCGGCTCGACATGGAGACCAACTACTTCGGCTCACTCTCCACCACCCGTGCGTTCGCGCCGGTCATCGAGGGCAACGGCGGGGGAGCAGTGCTCAACGTGCTGTCCGTGCTGTCCTGGCTGCACCCGGGTGGATACGGTTCCTACTCGGCGGCGAAGGCGGCGGCCTGGGCGCTCACCAACGCCAGCCGTGAGCTGCTCGCTCCGCGCGGGATCACGGTGACCGGGCTGCACGTCGCCTACATGGACACCGACATGGCCGCGGCGGTCCCGGCCGACCAGAAGAGCGATCCGGCCAAGGTCGCTGCGCTCGCCCTCGACGCGATCGCCCGTGGTGACGCCGAGATCCTCGGTGACGACCTGACCCGAGGGGTGAAGGCGCAGCTGTCCAGCCGCTGAAATCTGGGTGTTGCATCGGCAGACTTGAATGGGCCGCGACTCTGTCGTCGACACGTGAGGTCTGCCCATGCGTCGCTCAAGTGTTCGTTTGGCCGTACCGCTGATGGTGTTCGCCCTGCTCGTCCCGGCAATGCCGGGAGTCGCCCACGCCGCGCAACCCGGCGGATCGATCGTCTGGGGTCCGTGCGATCCGGAGGACGAGGCTCCGGAGCGGGTCGTCTGCGCGGAACTGGAGGTTCCGGTCGACTGGTCGCGGCCCGGTGGCGCGACGGTCACCCTCGCGTTGGCCAAGCTGCCGGCGTCGGATCCGTCCCGCCGGATCGGCCCGCTGCTGATCAACCCGGGTGGCCCCGGCGGGTCGGGGGTGAGCTTCGCTTACGCCGCCGGGGATGCGTTCTCGGACACGATCACCGACCGGTTCGACGTCATCGGGTTCGACCCGCGCGGTCAGGCCCGCAGCAGCGTGATCAACTGCGACAGCGACGCGGTCGGCGAGCAGGCGAACTACCTGTACCCGCACAGCGCCTCCGACTACGCGGCGCTGCGGGCCGCCAACCGGGCGCTGGTCCAGACCTGCCGGGACCTGTCCGGGCCGCTCGTGAAGTATGTCGACACGGCGAGCGTGGTCCGCGACATGGACGCGATCCGGGCTGCGCTCGGCGAACGCAAGATCAGCTACTACGGCGTCTCCTACGGGACCATGATCGGCCAGCAGTACGCCGAGCTGTTCCCGGACCGGATCCGGGCCATGACCCTGGACTCGAACATGGACCACGCGCAGAGCATCCCCGACTACCAGAAATGGGAGACGCTCGCCATGGAGGACTCGTTCCTCCAGTTCACCGCCTGGTGTGACCGGACACCCGCGTGCGCGCTGCACGAACAGGGTGCGCTCGCCTACTTCGACGAGCTGTACGCACGGGCCGAAGCGGGCGACCTGGTCGTCGAGGGCATCCAGATCTTCCCGGAGTTCCTGGTCTCGGTCGTCTTCAGCTACATGTTCGACCCCGCCGACTGGTTCTACCTCGCCGAAGACCTGATCTACTTCGGCAGCGGCAGCGGATCGGAGGCGCGCCGTCGTGGTGAGCCCACGCCCTACGGCTACCTGCCGGTGATGTGCTCCGACTTCCGCTTCGACGTCGGCAACTACCAGAACCTGCGGAAACTGGAGAAGGCGCAGAACCGGCTCGCCCCGCACACCCGGCTCAGCCCGATCGCGTGGACCGACCTGACGTCCTGCCAGAACTGGCCGTACCCGGTCACCAACCCGCCGCACCGGCTCAAGGCGTCACCGAAACTGCCGCCGATCCTGCTCGCCAACAGCCGGTACGACGTCGCCACCCCGTATCAGTGGGGCACTTCGCTCGCCGGCCAGCTGCCGAGCGCCACGTTCCTCACCTACGACGGGGTCGGCCACGGCACGTACTGGCTGAGCCCCTGTGCCCGGGCCGCGATCGACAGCTACCTCGTCGACCGTCGCCTGCCCGCCAAGGGCACCCACTGCCCGGCCGTCTTCCCCGAGTCGCCGGTCACCCTCAAGTCCGCGCCCGGCAACCCGCTCACCCCGGGATTGAGGACTGTTTCCGCGGGGTAAACGCGCCGCATGACGGAGACCATCACCGATGCCGGCACCGCCCAGCTCGTGCTCGCGGCGGTGCTCGGCATCGCGGCGGTAGTCCTGCTCATCGCATGGGCCAAATGGCATCCGTTCCTGGCGTTGATCACCGGCGCCGGCGTCCTCGGTCTCACCGCGGGCGCCGCGCCGGCCGACACCGTCGACTCGTTCACCAAAGGACTCGGCACCACAGCCGGCGGTGTCGGCGTCCTGATCGCGCTCGGCTCGATGGTCGGCGCGCTGCTCGCCGAATCCGGCGGGGCCGACGGCATCGTCAACCGCATCGTCAACGGGGTGTCCGGGGCTGCCCTGCCATGGGCGATGGCCGGGGTTGCGGCGCTCATCGGGTTGCCGTTGTTCTTCGAGGTCGGTGTCGTGTTGCTGGTGCCGATCGTGTTGCTCGTCGCACGGCGTACCGATGTGGGACTGCTCCGCCTCGGAATCCCGGCGCTGGCCGGATTGTCGGTGTTGCACGGTCTGGTGCCGCCGCATCCGGGGCCGCTGGTCGCCATCGAAAGCCTCCAGGCCGACCTCGGCCTCACCCTGATGCTTGGCCTGATCTGCGCGATCCCGACGGTGATCGTCGCCGGCCCGATCTTCGGCAACTTCATCGCCAACCGGGTTCCGCTGCCGGTGCCGGGGCTGCTTTCCCCCGCCGCTTCTCCTTTCGGATCCGCTGCCGGTGGCTCTTCTGCTGGTACCGCACCTGCCGGCGCCTCTTCGGCCGGCGCTGATCGGCCGGCTGCCGGGCCCGTCGGTGGTCAGGACTTCGTCGACCGCGACGACATCGCCGATCCGGTCGCTCCCGGGCGGACTGTCGACGAACAGCTCGGCCCGCGCCGCGATCCCGGTTTCTGGGCGGCCGTGCTCACCGTTCTATTGCCGGTCGCGTTGATGCTGGCCCGCGGCGCCGCCGAATTGCTGCTCCCCGAAGGTGACCGCGTCCGCGACATTCTCGAAGTGATCGGCGAACCGGTGGTCGCCCTTCTGGCCGGCGTATTCGTAGCAATGTGGGCACTCGGCCACCGAGCCGGTTTCGACCGCCGCGAAACAAACGCCGTCCTGGGCGGCGCGCTCCCGCCGATCGCCGGAATTCTGCTGATCGTCGCCGCCGGAGGCGGTTTCAAACAGGTGCTCGTGGACGCCGGCGTAGGCAATGTGATCGCCGACGCCGCCCGCGACGCCAACATCAACGCGCTGCTCCTGGGCTTCCTGGTAGCCGTCGGAATCCGGGTCGCCACCGGCTCCGCAACGGTCGCCACGATCACCGCGGCCGGAATCGTAGCCCCACTCGCCACCACCCTGGACCGCCCCGAGGTCTCCTTGCTGGCTTTGGCGATCGGCGCGGGTTCGCTGTTCTTCTCGCACGTGAACGACGCCGGATTCTGGATGGTCAAAGAATACTTCGGCATGACCGTCGGTCAAACCATCAAGACCTGGTCGATAATGGAGACGATAATCTCGGTGGTCGGTTTTGCTTGCGTGATGCTTCTCTCCTTGTTCATATAAATTTGGTACGGCTACAAAGAGTCCCGTGCCTGTCCCCGCGAGGCGGCTGCCAGTCCAGGCCGAAACGCGACCGCCGGGCTGAAGCCGTTGGTCACCGCCCCACCCGTCCCGCGCTGCCCTTTTCTGGCCGGCCCGGACTGCCTGAACGCCGTCTTCCGGTCGATCGGGAGCTCTGGCCCAGGCGCCTCGGAACAGCCACGCAGGGCGACAGGCCTAGGCAGCGTGGTGACTTGTGGTCCGATTCGAGCCGCGGGTGTCCACGCGGGTGGTGGGGTTCGGGTTGCCGGGATGTGTGCGCCGGCCGTCGTCGCCTGGAGGCGGCTATTCCGTTGGACAGGGCAGTGGCTGTGATGAATGGTCGGGGGATGGACACGACGACCCTGGCCAACCGGGACGCCTGGGAGGCGGCCTCCGAGAAGCACATCCGCGAATATGCGGAACTGCTCGCCAAAGCGGCTTCCGGCACCTCGCTCATCCCACTCGAACGCGACCTGCTCCGCGACGTGCTGGACACCGCGCCGGACGTCGTCCACTGGCAGAGCGGCCACGGCGCCGACGACATCGCACTCCTCCAGGCGGGCGCCCGCTCGGTGATCGGCGTGGACTACAGCGAGGTCGCCGCCGGGGCCGCCCAGCGCCGGGCCACCGAACTCGGCGCCGCCTGCCGCTACGTGGTCGCCGCTCTGCCCGGAGCCCCACTGGCCGACGGCTGCGCGGACCTCGTCTACACCGGCAAGGGCGCCCTCATCTGGATGCCCGATCTCCAGGCGTGGGCCGCCGACATCGTGCGTCTGCTGCGCCCGTCCGGTCACCTGTTCATCTATGAGGAACATCCGGCCGCACCGCTGTGGACCTGGGACCCCGACGAGCCGGGAATCCGCCCGGACCGCAGCTATTTCGCCCCGAGTCACGTCAACGACTCGTTCCCGGCGGGCGGAGCCGTCCAGTGGCAGCGAACCCTGGCCGAGATCGTCACCGCCGTGACCGCCGCCGGCCTGCACCTGATCCACCTGGCCGAACACCCCGACCCGTTCTGGCGGATGGGCGGAGTGACCGCCGCCGCCTGGAACGGCCGCCTACCCAACGCCTTCACTCTCTTGGCCCGCCGCCCCTGAACGCCCCGCACCACCATCCACAGGCGCAGACTCCTACCCCGCCACGACCTCCTACCTGCCACGACAGCGAGGCCGCGGACACCCAGCCTTCGCGACCGATCGTCGCCGAGAGCGGCCGTGAGGCGGGGAGAGCGGCCGTGCGGCGGGGAGAGTGGCCGTGCGGTGGGGAGAGCGGCCGTGCGGCGGGGAGAGCGGCCGTGAGGCGAAGAGAGCGGCCGTGCGGCGGGGAGAGCAGCCGTGCGGCGGGGAACTCAGGAGAGATCACGTCACGTCGATGTCCGGTCCGGCCCGGAGCGTTGCCGGCAGCCGTTGCTAAAGGAGGGACTTCAGGTAGTCGGCGGCTGGGAGCGGGCGGGTCAGTGGGGCGGCCTGGCCGGCCCACAGATTCACGTAGGTGGCGTCGTTTCGGGCTGCGCCAGCGGCACGCAGGGGGCGCATCAACGTGTTCTGGACCGGGTAGGCGGGGACGGTGTCCTCCTCGGCAGCCAGCTCGCGGATCAGGGGATTGATGATCGCGCGGGCGTGGCGGCCGGAGAAGATCCTGGTCAGGACGGTTGTGCCGGCCTCAGGTCCGGCCAGGGCGGCTCGGTGCACGGGGCTCGCCGCGGACTCGGTGGCAGCCAGGAAGCCGGTGCCGATCTGGACACCGTCGGCGCCCAGGGCCAGGGCCGCGGTCACGCCGCGCCGGTCGGCTATGCCGCCGGCCGCCAGCACCGGGATCCGCACCGCGTCGGCCACCTGCGGGACCAGGGAGAACGTGCCCACCAGCGACTCGGCCAGCGGGCGCAGGAACGCGCCACGGTGGCCGCCGGCGTCGCTGCCGGAGGCGATCACCACGTCCACACCCGCCTGCTCCAGAGCCACCGCCTCGTCGACTGTCGTGGCGGTGCCCAGGGTGACGATGCCGCGGCGGCGGGCCTCGGCGATCACCCGGGCCGGCGGGACGCCCATCACGAAGCTGATCACCGGTGGCCCGGCCGCCAGCAGCGCGTCGATCTGGTCGTCGAACAGCGGTGGGGGAGCATAGCCCTCGGGGACCGGCAGACCGAGACGGTCGTAGAGGGGTCGCAGCCGTTCGAAGTCGGCGTCTGTGGGGCGCAGCTCCTGCTCGCCGGGGTGCGGCACCCACAGGTTGACGTTGAACGGGAGCCCGCCGGGAACGGCCGCGCGAAGCTCGCCGACCAGGGCGGTGATGTCGCCGGGCGTCAGATGGTTGGCCCCGAACGAGCCGAGCCCACCGGCCGCGCTGACCGCGGCGGCGAGCGGCACCGCGGACATGCCCCCGCCGAACGGGCCCTGCACGATCGGATGCTCGATGCCGAGCAGGCTGGTCAGGCGGTCACTCATGGATGCCCTCCTCGGGGGAAGCGTTCGCCCTGAACGCTAGACGACCGGGTGGAGACCGAACGCGGGGCCGGGGCGGAACCAGGCGTTCGACGGTGGGGTGAACATCAGGGCGGTCGCGGCCAGGACCGCGAGGATGTGGATCGCCCGGACCGCGCCGAAGAGCAGGTCGGTCATGGTGCTGTCGGCCAGCAGCGACGCGACGGAGTTGCCCTCGGCGAGCCAGGTGAGCGGATCGGCGACCAGTGAGGACAGGCCGACGACGCCGAGGCCGACGGCCAGGGCCAGTCGTGCCCATCGGCGGCCGGCCAGCATCCGGCAGGCCACCACGACGGCGGTCACGAACACCACCGCCCGGATCGTGACGCCGGCGACCAGGCCGGACTGCACCTCGCCACCGGTCAGGACCAGCAGCGTCTCCAGCACGCCCGCGGCCACGGCGACGAGCCAGCTCACGAATGCCACCCGCACCGTGGCGGGCGCTTCCCGGAAATTTCGCATGCCCTGATGCTCGTCCGGCGGCGGGACCGGCGACATCCCGCCAGCATTGCTCTTCATGGTGGTGCTGGGTCTACCACCAGGACAGAAGGCATCGAGGCGGCCGGGGCGACCGATGCGGCCTATGATCGCCGTCTATGGGGAGCAGCTATCAGACTGTGCTGGTCGCGGGGGAGCGGGCGCAGGTTCGGCGCGGTCTGTGGTGGGGTCTCCGGCCGGCTGTGGTTCTCCCGGTCGGGGAGCGCCGGTGGGCGGTGGTGCCTCGTGGCCGTCACGGGTATGCGGAGACCGCGGGCCTGGCCCGGCGGCTGAGTCTGGGGGCCGGGGTGTGGACGGCACGGTTCGAGGTGTTCGACTCGGACTTCCTCACCGCTGAGATCTACTCCGGCGGGCAGGCCCGGCACGAGTACCACTCCGACCAGGGGTACGTGATCGAGGACTTCGACGAGGACGGCGAGGAGCTTCTCGTCGACCGGCTCGGCCGTGTCCACCGGGACTTCGGCGACGTCGTCCACGGTCCGTACGGTGCCGATCCGTCGGCGTTCGCCCCGCTCGGGCTCGGTGAGATCGACCTGGCCGCGCTCGGCGCGGTGCTGAGCGGTGAGGCCCGGGCCGAGGACCGGCACCACGAGTTGCTCCACCTTCTCAACCTGACGCCCGGTCCACTCCAGATGACCTACGCCGAGGCGCTCCGGGCCTGATCCGAGGGGCGCGGGCACGGCTGACCGGGCCCTCGGCGCCGCTTTCGGCCCCTCGATTATGTCTTCTTGACAATAACTCGGCGCCTGCTTATCGTCGAACTGACATGAACGGGCTCTCGCATGACGGCGGCCGTAGGCGGAACGCGTCCACCGTGGAGTGACACGCGGTAGAAAACCGGTAGGCGACACCGGTTCCCTTGACGGGTCGCGAGATCAATCGGGCCACATCGGACCGCGTTCATCCGAAAGCGTTCGGTGTTCCGGTCGGGATCGGCGTCGGAACGTCGTCAGTCACCTGTCCGGTATGCACCCACGATGGTCGCCTCGGCTGATCTCGATCTATTCCTCCAACTTCTACTCTCTGTCACGAACGACCGACCACACAGTGTGGTCGGTCGTCCTTACCCGGCGAGGTGAGCAGTGCCCCATCCCTCACGCGGTCTGTGCCTTGCGGCGACGATGTGGATCGTCGCAGCGGTCGCCGCATGCAGTTCGCCCACACCGGCCACCCCGGCCACCCCGGTCGCGCCAGCAACGCCGGCCACGCCGCTGACGTCGAGCGCGCCGTCGTCCGTACCGCAAACCGAAGCCGCACCGGCGGAGATCCCGGACGTGACCGGAAAGCGGTTGACCGACGCCGAACAGATCCTCGCCGCAGCCGGCTACCAGTCGGTCCGGGCGGTCGACGCCACCGGCGACGGCCGGCCCGTCCTGCAGAAGGACAACTGGGTGGTCGAGAGCCAGGACCCGGGAGCCGGCAGCACCGCGCCGGCGCAGGCCACCGTGGTGCTCGGGGTGAGTAAACCGACCGACGGCCAGTCCACCCCGGAGACCGCCGACGGCGTCATTCCCAAGGTCGTCTGCCAGGACCTGCAGTCGGCACAGGACGCGTTGCGCGGCGCCGGCTTCTTCCTGGTCATCGCCAAGGACGGGCTCGGGCAGAACCGGGTCGCTCTCGTCGACCGGAACTGGATCGTGGTCGGCCAGTCGGTCAAACCGGGCAGCCGCCCGGAGCCGTCCACGGTCATCGAGTTGACGGTGGTCAAGTACGGCGAGGACACCGGCGGGTCCGGATGCCGGAGCTGACCGGCGAACCGACCTGGGCCCAGTGCCGGTCGGCGGCCGAATCGATCGAGCTGTCGGAGTACGGGCGGGAGGCCGTGGCACTGCTCCGGCCGCGCGGCCCGTTCGGTGTGATCCGCCGGCGTGGCCCGATCGCGCTGCAACTCTACGTGGCGGCCCGTGACGAGCTGTTGATCTGGCGTGAGCCGGACTCGCTGGCCCTGCTGCGGCCGCCGGCCGAGGGCCGTTCACCGCGGACCGCGCCGGGCACGTGGCTGAGCGTGCTGCGCCAGCTGGAGCGCAAATGGGACACCGTGTTGTTCGCCGGGCCCGCGCTGGGGCTGCTCGCCGCCGGTGGGGTCGCCGCGCTGGTGGTGGCCGGTGGCGGCGGACCGGTGGCTGTGCTGTTCGGGCTGGTGTTCGCGCTCGCGGCGATGCTGCACGTGGCCGTGCTGATGGTCGCCCTGGTGGTGACCGCGGTGGTGCAGATGGTCGTGGGCCTGTTCCGGCCGATGCCGACGTCCGAGCAGGTCGCCGCCGAACTGGAGCCGGGCCGGCGGTGGACCCTCGCGCTCTGCCACCACCTGGACGAGCGTGGCGCGAACCTCCTGCTCGGCAGGGTCGAGCGGCGCCTCGAAGAGGTTCTGGTCGGCGCGCTGCACCAGCGAGCCGCCGAGGACGGCGTCGAGGTACGGCATGCCGTGGTCACCGAGACCCTGGTGGTGCTGCGCGACGCCGGCACGACCGAGACGACGCGCGAGGCTCTGCGCATCTGGGCCGAGGAGGAGCAGTCCGGATCCCCGATCGCGCTGCACCTGGCGCACCACCGTCCGGACGCCGCACCGGCCCGCATCTTCGAGGCCGGCGGGTTCCTGGCCTGGTACGTCGGCGGCGGCCTCGCGGTCCTCGCCATGGTCGCCAGGTTCGTCGCCGACTGGGAACGCAAGGCCTGTGCCGCCGACTGCGCGCAGCGCCCGGACGACTACTGGACGGCTCTGAAGTGGCTGCTGCAACGGCTGCTTCTGTCCGATCCGTACGGGATCAGCCCCGCCACTCACGAGGCCTGGACGATCGGCTGGCTGACCAGCCTGATGTCGGTGGTCGGCCTGTTCGTGGCGGTGGCCGCCCTTCAGCAGTACCTGCGTGCGCGCCGCGCCCGGCACGACGCCTACATCCGAGGAGGGAGACGCCGGATGCCGAGCCACACCATGATCATGGTCGCCACCGACGAGGAGTACCGGGCGGTCAGCGCCGCGGTCCACGCCGTCAACGGGCGGGAGCCGGAGGAGAAGTTCCTGGAGAACCAGGCCTACACCTATCTCGGCCCGATCGAACAGACCCGGATCTCGCTCGCCCAGGTGGAACCCGGAACCGTGGGGCCTGGCCGGGCCGCGATCGCGGCCGCCGCGCTGGTCACCCAGCTCGACCTGGACTTCATGATCCTGGCCGGGATCTGTTACGGCCTGCGGCCGGGCAAGCAGGCCCTCGGGGACGTGCTGGTCTGCACCCAGTTGCGGGCCATCGACCTGGTGAAGGTGACCGACCCGCCCGGCGGGCCGATGGAGGAGAAGGCCCCGGCGGCCACCGAGGCGGACGCCGCAGCCGAACCCTACGAGATCGAACGCGGCGACCGCGTCACCCCCTCAATGAAGCTGCTCAGCGCGCTGCGCACGGCGGCACGCCGGCTCGACGGACCGTTCCGAGTCCACTTCGGGCCGATGCTGACCGCCAACAAACTGGTCAACTCGCGAACTTTCCGGGACAAGCTGGCGCGGAATCAGCTCGAGGCGCTCGGCGGCGAGATGGAGGGCGCGGGCGTGTACGCCGCCGCCGCGCACGCCAAGGTCGACTGGATCGTCGTCAAGGGGATCTGCGACTGGGGCTTCGACAAGAACGACGACCACCACAAGCTGGCCGCCGACAACGCGGCGGCGGTGGTCGTGAAAGCCGCCACCCTGGGCGCCCTCGACCGCGCTCCGGCCCGCGGATTCATCTGAGCACCCGGCCCGTCAGGAGAGACGAACCCATGACCACGCCGACCGACGGCGCCGGCCGCGGCTACCCGGTGCTCGACTCCGCCGAGCTCAGCCCACCGGCCCGGCGCCGGTGGCGTCGCACCCGGCGCGAGCTGCACGAGATCCCGCACCAGCCGCCGGGCAGTGTCCTGGTCTTCCAGCACGGCGACAGCTACGAGGTGCTGCCCGAGGGACGGCTGCGCCTGGACGACCAGATCGTGGTCGACGCTGTCGCGGTCGCCGTGGTCTCGTTGCGCCAGGTCCAGTTGGAGGCGGTGACCTGGCTGCCCACCGCCGATCCCCGGACCTGCGTGACGGTCCGGGCCGGCTTCTTCTGCCAGGTCACCGATCCACAGCTGGTGCTCGACGCGGGGTGCTGGGACGCGTACCCGATCCTGACCGCTCATCTCAACCGCGACCCGCAGCTGCCCTTCATGGCGCAGGAACCGGAGCGGTTGCGGCATTGGCCGGCCTTCCAGCGCAACGCGATGGCGCGGCTGCTGGCCTACCACGACCTGCATCCGCTCATCGTTCCCGGCCTGGTCGTGCGGCTCAGCGGCGTCGCCCTGGAGCTGCAGCGGATGGCGTCCGTGCCGCGGGCCCGGGACAGCTACGAGTCCGCCCCTCCGTCGCCGCCCCCGCCGGCGCCGGGTGACGACGGAGGCCCCGAGGGGGTCCCGCTGCACGACGGCAACCCCGCCTTCATGCCTGACCACTACACCTGGAGCGAGGAATCGTGATCACCGCCGCGCTGCGCACCCTCACCGGCGTCGACGAGCGGCTGCTCGACACCGTGCCCACCGAGCGCCCGCGCTACACCGCGATGGGCGGCGTCGTGCTCGGCACCGCCCTGATGGCGATGTTCTCGCTGGCCGTGGCACTGCTCGCGGTGTTCGACGGCTTCCACGTCAGCATCCTGTTCTTCGTACCCTTCTGGGGCCTGTTCGTCCTGTCCCTGGACAGGTGGCTGATGGCGAACTCGGCGGCGCCCCGGGCCGGCGCCCGGATCCGCAAGTTGCTGCCACGGCTGGGCCTGTCGATCATCTTCGGCATCGTGATCGCCGAGCCGTTGCTGCTCGGCGTCTTCCACACCGCCGTCGACAGGCAGGTCCGTGACGACCGGATCGTCGAGGTCGGCGAGCTCGACGCCGATCTCAAGTACTGCAATCCGATTCCGGGCAAGCCCGCGCCGGCCCCGCCGGACGGTGGCAAGCGGACCCCGGACTGCTCGGACAAGCGGATCACCGTGCAGACCCGGGTGCCCGCGATCGAGCAGGAGATCACCGGCGTGAACGCCGACATCGAGGCGCTCAAGAAGACCACGGACCCTGATGACAAGGAGTTCGAGCGGCTGCAGGAGATGGCCCGCAAGGAGTGCAACGGCACCAAGACCGAGCAGACGACCGGGCGGATCGGCGAGGGCCCGAACTGCAAGCGGTTGCGCAAGGAGGCCGACCAGTACTTCAAGAACCAGAACATGAAGCAGAACCAGGACCAGCTGGCCGGGTACCAGAAGCGGGTGGGCACCCTCACCCGGGAGCTCGGCGCCGCGCAGGAGACCGAGGGCCGTCTGATCAACGAGCAGATCAAGGACCGGGTCGACGACTACACCGGCAACCAGCGGGCGATCGGCCTGCTCGAACGGTTCGGCGCACTCGGCGCGCTGGTCGAGGCCGACTCGAACATGCACGCCGCGCAGTGGGCGCTGCGGCTGTTCTTCATCACCGTCGACGCGCTGCCGGTGCTGCTCAAATTCTTCAGCGGCTTCACATCGTACGACCGGGTGGTCGCCGATCGGGTCGCCTCGCAGCGGCGGGTGCAGACGATGGTCAGCGAGACCGAGCGGCGGCGTGGCGTGTTCCACGAGCAGCTGGCCCGGGTCCAGATGAACGCCGAGCACGCCTCGGCGGTCGGCAAGGTCGAGTTCGACGCCCGGATGCGGCACGTCGACGTGGAGGTGCTCCGCGAGGAGCTCACCGACGCCCGTGCCGCCTACCTGCTCGGTGAGGCGTCCACGATGCCCCTGCCGGTGACGCCCGCCGACGGCGCGGACGGGAGCCGTACCCGATGACCCTGACGCTGTCCGAGCGCAAGAGCTATCCGATCTACATCCTGCTCGACGTGTCCGCCTCGATGCGCCGGGCCGGCCCTGGCGGCCGCAGCCCGCACGATGGGTTCCAGCAGCTGATCCCGGACCTGATCATGACGCTGGCGGATTCGCGTTCGCTGGCCAAGGCGGCCTGGATCAGTGTCATCGCCTTCGGCGACCACGCCGAGCTGCTGTGCCCGATGACCTCGCTGACCAGGCCGCCGCATGTGCGGAGCCCGCATTCGGGGCGGCACACCGACTACGCGGCCGCGCTCGGCTTCCTGGCCGACAGGGTGGGACCGGACCGCGAGACGATCGAGGCGGCCGGCGCGGGGCAGGACTACCGGACCCGGGTGGCCCGGCCGCTGATCTTCTTCATCACCGACGGGGCGCCGTACGCGCACGGCCGCTACCAGGCTCCGGAGGAGTGGCGGCCGGCCCGCGACCGTCTCGTGGCGGCGCCCGTCGAGGCCCGGATCGCGGCAATCGGCCTGGAGGGCGCCCACGGCGGCACTCTGCGGGCCCTGGCCACCGGCCGGCCGGGTGGCGAGCGCAACGCCTTCCTGGCCGACCCCGGCGACCAGGCCGCGGGGGACAGCCTGGCCGCCAGCGTGATCACCATGATCGAGCGCAGCATCCGGCTGTCGGTGCGCGCCGGTGAGCTGATCATCGACGAACCGCACGGAATGCGCCGGGTCCATGGCTGAGTCGCAGCTGATCCTGGGCCTGTTCCTGGTGATGGCCGGTGTGCTGGCGCTCGCGGTCGTGGCGTTGCGCCGGCGGGCGATCCTGTCCCAGGAGTCCCAGGACCGGCAGGCCGCCCTGCTGCGTTCGGTGCTGCGCCGCGGACCCGGCGCACCGACCCGTCGCGGGCGACGAGAGAAGGACGCCGGTGGCCGGCGACGGGAGAAGGACGCCGATGGCCGGCGGCGTGAGACAGACGCCGATGGCCGGCGGCGAGAGACAGACGCCGGTGGCCAGCCGCGGACGGCGGTCGCCGAGCAGCCCGCTCGCCCGGCGGCGCCCGGCCCGGCTGTGCACCGGCTCGTCCTCGACGGGCAGGAGCGCGAACCCCGCCTGCCCGCGCAGGTGGTGGCCGGCAGCGCCCGGCACGGCTCGTTCTTCCACGGGTGGTGCGGCACCACCTCGGGTCCACATCCGACGGCCCGGCTCAACGTCCGTGGTGTCACCCTGCGCGGCGTCGGCCACGCCGAACAGGACCTCGAGGGCCAGGACGTGATCGGCGCGGCCTGGGACGACCGCCGCGGCGTGCTCTACGTGGCCGTCGCTGACGGTGTGGGCTCCCTCCCGCGGTCCGGCCGGGTGGCCCAGGAGGCGATCACCGCGGTGCTGCACCTGTGCCTGACCAGGCCCGACGACATCGCCTTCGACGCCACCGGCGCCCGGCTGTTCGAAGCGGTGGCGGCTGGCCTGGTCCGGTCGCTCGGCGGCGACGACGCCCGGATCGACGGCGCGAGCACGCTGATCGTCGCGGAGATCGCGCCACGTTTCGACGGCGCGTACGTCACGGTGCACGGCGTCGGCGACTCCGAGGCCTGGGCCCTGTACGCCGGCGCGTGGATTCCGTTGCACCACGAACGCGGTGGTGGCGACAACGCGACCAGAGAGCTGCCGGGACACGTCCGACCGCACACCCAGCGGTACGACCTGTCGCCCGGCGCTGTGCTGGTCCTCGGCAGCGACGGCTTCACCGGGGCGCTCGACGAGTCCGTGTCGCCGCTGTCGCGCGGCCTGGCCCGGTTGTGGCGACGCCGGCCGACCTGGCTCGAGTTCCTCAACCACGTCAGTTTCGTCGACGACTACTGGTCCGACGACCGTTCCGCGGTCGCCGTCTGGATCGGGGAGGGACCGGCCGATGCGTGACGAGATCGACGCCCGCGACCTCGGGTTCTTCGACTCCCGCGGGATCCGCATCGACGCCGGGGGCAACGCCGTCCTGACGTTCTGCACCTACCGCGGTACGCCGTACCTGTTCAAGAGGTTCACCCAGGAGCACCGTGCCCAGGTCGACGAGCACGCGCTGCTGCGGCTGATCCGCTGGCGGGCCGGCCTGGCCCCGGACGAGCGCGCCGGCCTCGACGCGGTCGCCGCCTGGCCCCGGTATCTCGTCCGCCTCGGCGCCCGCGTCGATGGTGTGCTGGTGCCACCGGCGCCGCCCGGCTTCTTCGCCATGTCGCGGTCCCACCTGCGGACGCCCCGTGGCCTGACCGAACTGGACGGCGCCGCGCCCGGCAGCCCGGCGCCCTCCGGGACGATCGCGGTCCTCGGCCACCTGATCACCGTGGTCCGTGACCTGCACGAGCGTGGTGTGGTCGTCAACGACCTGCAACCGGACAACGTGCTGTGCGCGCCGGAGCCGCCGTCGCCCGGGGTCTACCTGGTCGACTGCGACTCGATGGTCTCCGGCCGGCACTGGGGACAGGTCGCCGCGCCGGCCGCACCCGACCTGATGAACGAGGTGCAGCCGACCGCCCAGCACCCGACCATCGCCACCGACCTGCACAAACTGATGTGGACGGTGGTGCGTGTGCTGCTGGAGGAACCCACCCAGGTCGGCCTCGGCCCGAGCGACCGGGCCCTGCTCGCCGCGGCCGTGCCGCCGGATTCGGCGGGCCTGCTGATCCACCTGCTCGGCAGCCCCGGTGACGCCGTCGCCTGGGACCGGCTGGCGCGGCAGTGGTCGGCCGTGACGGCGCCGGTCACCGCGCGGCCGATGCTGCCCGCGGCGCCCGCCGTGCCGTACCGGCGTCGTTCCTGGCTGCCTGCCGACTACGCCTACCAGCCGGACCCGTGCCCGCCGGTGCTTCCCGCGCGGCTGCGTCACGAGAACCGGCTCGACGCCCTGCGAGCCGCGTTACGGCCGCCGAGACCGCGGAGGTCGTACTGAGATGAACGACGACAACGAGACGCCGCTGGTCGTGGACCTCGGCGGTGATCTGCGCACCCTGCCCGCCGACGACGTCCACTACCTGCGGCGCGACGGGGACCGGCTGACGGTCGACGTCAGCCCCGGCGAGGACGGCGACCGGCAGCTCGGCTACTTCATCAAGCTGCTCGGCAACTGGTTCTTCCACGCCGCGAACGTGCCGGCGGCGCGGGTCCTGCGCATCGACGGCCACCCGGTCCGCAACGCCCGGCAGCGGCTCTCCGCGACCGACCCGGTCCGGGTCCACCTCGTCGGCGGCGTGTCCACCGGCCCGCTCCGGCCCCGGCCGCCGGGCCCGCCGGGGAACAAACCGCCGACCGTGTCGCGGCCCGGCCCGCGCCCGCCTCGTGGCACCCGCCGCTACACGATCGGGCGCACCGGCACCCACGCCGACATCGAGGTCGACGATCCGCTGGTCCGGGCCGGGCACGCCACGGTCCGGCTGGACAGCCAGGGCGCCTGGTGGATCTCCGGCGAGGTGTGGGTGGACGGCGCCCGGCGGATGTCGGCGGTGCTGACGGAGGGTGACACGTTCATCATCGGGCAGACCGTGCTCACCGTCAGCGCCGCCCTGTTGCCCGATGCGGCGGCGGCCACCGGGACACGGCCCGGTGTCCGTAGGGTGATCGCCCCGGCCCGGCGCTCCTCCGCCGAGACCGGCCTGGGTGTGCGCCTCGACCACGTGACCGTGTACGGCGACCACGGCAACAAGCGCCTCGACGACGTCACCCTGGAGATCAAGCCGATGGAGGTGGTCGCCGTCGTGGGACCCTCCGGGGCCGGTAAGTCGTCGCTGATCAACGTGTTGCTCGGTGAGCTCCTCGAGGATTCCGGAACCGTGCTGATCGGCCTGGACACCGGGAAACCCACCGACCCTCAGCTGCGGCGCCGGCAGGTCCGGTACGTCCCGCAGGGCGACGACGGACTCTTCAAGACTTTGACCGTACGCGAGACGCTGACCTACGCGGCGAAGTTGCGGGCCGCCGCCGGCACTCCACAGCGGGAACTCGACCAGCGAGTCGACCAGGTGCTGACCCGGCTCGGTCTGGAATACGTGGAGGGCAACCGGATCGAGGGCACCTCGGGCGGCCAGAAACGGCGGGTCTCCATCGGGACGGAGCTGGTCGGCGACCCGCAGTTGCTCCTGCTGGACGAGCCGACCAGCGGCCTCGACCCGGGCAAGGACCGGGCGATCATGAAGGAGCTGCGGGAGATCGCCGAGACCTACCGGTGCACGGTCGTCATCGTCACGCATGCCACCGAACATCTCGGCTACGTGGACAAGATCCTCACGGTGCGGCGTGGCGGCCGGGTCCACGACGCCGGGCCGCCCGATCGTGTGCTGGCCCAGCTCGGCCAGCCGAGCTGGGCCGACCTGATGATCGATCTCGACCGGGAACCGGGCGCCCAGCCGGCGCAGCGGGCCGCGGGCGAACGGCGGGCGCGCCCGGTGCTGCCGCTCGGATGGACGGCGTCCGGACTGGGCACCCTGGTCCGGCGGCAGGCCGTCCTCACCGCGCGGCGCGGCGCCGGGTCACTGGCCGTGCTGCTGGCGATGCCGGTGGTGTGCACGCTGCTCGCCGTCATCGCGTCCGCGCAGGGCCTGCGGCCCGGCGCCGAGATGGGCCCGGTGCTGTCGATCCTGGTCACCGTGGCGGCGCTGGCCGGCGCCGCGCTGACCTACCCGGACATCGTCAACGACGCCGACAAGCTGCACCGGGACTTCCGGGTCGGCACCGAGGCGGCGCCGATGGTGCTGTCCAAGGCGATCGTCTACTCCGGGCTGTGCGGGGTCCTGGCCGCCCTGGTCACCGGGGTCTTCGCCGGCTTGCGTGAGTTGCCGCCGGCCGCGTACGGACTGCCGCCGGCGCCGATGCTCTACCTGATCGTGCTGCTGACGATGCTCGCGTCGATGGGTCTGGGCCTGCTCATCTCGGCCCGCGCCCCGAGCTTGGAACGGGCGGTCACCTGGAGCACGCTGCTGGCGGTCCTCCAGGTGGCGCTGAGCGGCACGCTGTTCCAGCTGAAGGGCGCCTTCGGGGTGGTGTCGGCGGTGTTCCCGGCCCGGCTGGGACTGGGGGCGGTAGCCTCCTACGCCGACTTCAACAGGTTCCGGCAGGCGCCGTTGTACCAGGACGGCCTGTGGGAGGCCGGCGCCGGACAGTTCTGGCTGCTGGTCGTGCTGCTGCTCGGGGTGACGGGCGCCGCGCTGGCCGGGGCGGTGGTCCGTCTGCACCGGCGGTTCACCCGCTGATGCGGTCACCCATCACGATGTAGCGGCCCCGGGTCCCCGAGACGCCCGGGGCGACATCGCTCGCCGCCCAGCGTCCGAAGTCAGCTCGCGACGAACCATAGTCCGTGCAGGTCATCCGCCAGCCGAAACTCCCGAACAGGGCTTCCGGCTGGTCGCTGCCCGAGTGCCAGGCATGGCCGCTGCTGGCCATTCCGGTCCAGCCACGGTCGCATGCTGGGACTGGCGAGGGACGAGGCGGTGACGAAGTCGGCGAGGATCCAGCTGCCGGGGGTGGAGAGGTCGCTGATCTCCTGCAACAGAGCGTGGAGCTGGTCGCCGTCGAGGAAGTACAGAAGACCCTCGACGAGCCAGAGCGTCGGCGACTGAGGGCGGAATCCGGCGTCGCGCAGCGAGGACGACCACGCCGCGGTCAAGTCGACGCTCACCGCGATGCGGGCACACCTCGGTGTAGCGCCGGCCACCTGCAGTTGCTCGTCCTTGAGGGCCAGCAGCTCGGGACGGTCGAGTTCATACAGCCGGGTGTCCGGCGCGGCCACCATGGTCCTCACCCAGCTCGTCATGGTCGCGGTGATGACCATGACCCCGGTCCACATGCAGGCCCACGGCCACGACCTGCACGCCACCGGCCTGGTCATCGCCGTCCACATCGGCGCCATGTACCTGCCGTCACCGATCACCGGCATCCTCGTCGACCGTATCGGGCGCATCCCCGTCGCCATCGCGGCCGGCGGCACGCTGCTGGCGGCCGGGACCGTGGCAGCCACCTCACCCGAGGACTCCGTCGTCCTGCTCACCCTCGCGCTCGCCCTCCTCGGGCTCGGCTGGAACCTCGGTCTCGTCGCGGGCACCGCCATGATCACCGACAACGTGGCTGCCGACACCCGTGCGAAGACCCAGGGCGTCGTCGACGTGTGCGTCGCGCTCGCCGGCGCCGGGGGCGGCATCGCCAGCGGCATGGTCATGGCCGCCACCAGTTACGCCGCGCTCTCGATCATCGGCGGTGTGCTGGCCCTCGCGGTGATCCCCTTCGTCGCGTTCGGCGCACGGCCGAAAGCCGGGACGGCCGCCTGACCCGGCCGGGATCCGATGGTTGTATCGTCGAACTAATTGGTTGTATGGTCGAACCATGTCGGACGATGACCTCGACCAGGCACTCGCCCTGCAAAGCAGGATCACCGCTTTCGTACGCGCATTCGGCCTGCACCAGCCGGATCGCACCCCGTGTGGGGCGCCGGTGCCGGCCTCCGAGGCGCACGCCGTGGGCGAGCTGGATCGGGACGGCCCGTTGACGCAGAGCGCGCTGGGCGAGCGTCTGCGGTTGGAGAAGAGCACGGTCAGCCGCCTGGTGTCGCAGTTGACCTCCCGGGGCTGGGTCCAGCGGGCCGACCGTGGTGGTGACGGCCGGCTGGTGTGGCTGGAGCTGACCCCGGACGGCCGCCGCGCCGCCGGGGAACTCGCGGTTGCTCGTGCGACCCGGTTCGCCGAGTTGCTTCGCAGCATTCCCGCTGATCAGCGGCCGTCGGTCATCGCCGCGTTGACCACCCTGGTCGACGCGGCCGGTGGGCAGCCGGCCGCCGAGGTGAGTGGGGCGGCACCCGGCCGAGCTGGTCCGAGGTGACCGTGGACCCGGCAGGTCCGGGAGCCGAGCGCCGCCGGGCCGGGCGATGGACCGCCGGCGCTGTGCTCGGCGCGGTGACCGGCCTGGCTCCGCATCTGCTGCACCACGCCGGCATTCTCGCCGGCACGGCTCTACTGGCCGGCCTCACCGGTACCGTGCTGTTCGCCGTCCTGGGCCTGGCGATGATGATCCCGATGGCGCTGCGCCTGCGCCGCCGGTTCGGCACCTGGCGGGCGCCCGGCATCGCAATCCTGCTGTTCGCGGCCGTGTTCGCCGGGTCGACACTGGTCATCGGCCCGGCGCTGCGTGGCGGTACCGGGAACGGCACACCCGAACCCAGACCGTCCCACTCCGTTCCCGCTGGGGAACACAACCAGCATCACGGCTGACCGGTGCCCACCGCGCTCGAACCAGTCTGAGCCTCTGTGTCTTGGGGAACTCGCTGAGGAGTTCAGCGAGGAGATCGGAGATGGGGTCTCTGATCGGGGTGGTCGAAATAGAACCTGATCGCCTTGTAGGCCGGTACCGCATTGGCGCCGAGCCATGAGGTACGGGCCACCAGGAAGGGCAGGAGACCGCCCTCGAAGGAATGGAGGCGCCCGGAAGGCGTCAGCGCGATGGTGCCCGGAGCCAGGCGCAACAGAGTGACGAGGAATCAGCCGACGAAGGCGGCGAAACCTCCGGAGACAACCGCCGGCACCCACCCGGTGACACTCCCGCCGACGGCCGTCATGCCAACGCGAGGATGGAGCCACGGTATCTTTGGGCCGACAGCCGAGCAGCCTTCGGGAGGTGTTCATGACTGCCGAGATGGTCGCGCCGGCCTGGATGCACGAGCAGGTAACGGCTGAGAGATATGCGACGTGGTCAGACGAGCAGTGCGCCGGTATCGAGATCGTTGATGGGATGGTCCTCGTGATCCCGAGCGCCTCCAAGCGGCACAACCGTCTGGCCAGACTTCTGGCCAACGCACTGGACGCTGCTGCCGGCCCGGATTGGAACGCGGACACCGATTTCGACGTACGGCTTCAGGACGTGCCGTTGAACAACCGCCGACCCGACGTGACGGTCTACCGGGCGGACACCATCGACGTCACCCCGACCCGGCCCGAGCACGTGCTCCTCGTGGTCGAGGTGGTCTCGCCCGGTTC
Organism: Actinoplanes sp. NPDC026670; assembly: GCF_040638175.1. Classification (NCBI taxonomy): domain Bacteria; kingdom Bacillati; phylum Actinomycetota; class Actinomycetes; order Micromonosporales; family Micromonosporaceae; genus Actinoplanes; species Actinoplanes sp. NPDC026670. Next base: position 8,418 of record NZ_JBEZXU010000030.1, on the reverse strand, counting down.
GGAGACGACCGACCGGATCGTCAAGACCGATCAGTACGCGAAAGCCGGTATCCAGTTCTATTGGCGCGTCGAGCAGGCCGTGACCGGTGTGCCTCTGGTCTACACCTACATCCTCGACCCGGCGACGGGACGTTACCGCGATGGCGATGTCTTCACCGGCATCGTGAAGTTGACCGCACCTTTCTCCGTCGAGATCGACCTCGGCCAGCTCTGATTCCTGCTCTCGTGCCGAGCGGTCCATGCCAAACGACCGCGGCGCCGGCGCGCAGCGGAACACGAGCGCCGATGATCCGTGTGTAGAGGGGCTGAACAGCGGAAATGGCGGCGATCCAGCCCCTGCCATGAGCGTTACCCGGTGAGCTTGTCGCGGTCCTCGTTCCTGCCGGTCGGGGGGCGACATCGTCATCGATGGTGCGGCAGGGCGGGCCGGCTCTTTTCTACGTAGAGCCAGGGCGCCGAGAAGAACCTGAGCCAGGCCGAACGCTAGCCCGGCCACCGCGATGAACCCGCCGGTCCATCCCGCCTGCCCGTTGGCTTGCGCGCGGGTCATGCCGAACAGCCAGTACCCGCCCAGCAATAGGAAGCCTGCACCGCTGAACAGGACGACTCGCCGTATCCATCGACGCCCCCGCATCACGCGGCGATGGCACCCGCCCAGCCATCGCCGCGCTCTCCCGCGATCATCAGGCGTTCAGCTTGTCGCGCCAGGTGAGGAACTCGCGGAGTTCGGTGAGGTCGGGTTTGGGGCCGCCGGTGTGGATGGTGAAGAGGCGGGCGCCCAATTCGTACATTTTGTCGCGGTCGGCGGTTTTGCCCATGACCGAGATCTCGATCTCGGAGGGGTCGCGGCCGATGTCGGCGCAGTGTTGTCCGAGGATGCCGAGTTTGCGTTCGAGGGTTTCGGTGTCGGAGAAGCTGTGCCAGATGTTCGCGTGTTTCGCGGTGAGGCGCAGGGTCTTCTTCTCGCCGCCGCCGCCGATCAGGACGGGGATGTCGCGGGTGGGCGGCGGATTCAAACGACCCCAGCGGGATTCGATGCGGGGGAGCGCCTCAGCCAGGTCGTCGAGGCGGCTGCCGGCGGTGCCGAATTCGTAGCCGTATTCGGTGTAGTCACGTTCGAACCAGCCCGAGCCGATACCGAGGATGAGGCGGCCGGAAGAGATGTGGTCGACCGTGCGGGCCATGTCGGCGAGCAGTTCCGGATTGCGGTAACTGTTGCAGGCGACCAGCGCGCCGATCTCCACCCGCGACGTGGATTCGGCCCAGGCGGCCAGCATCGTCCAGCACTCGAAGTGCAATCCGTCCGGTTCGCCACTCAACGGATAGAAGTGGTCCCAGTTGAACAGCACGTCGAGGCCGAGGTCCTCGGCCTCGGAGGCGGTGCGGCGGATGGTGGCGTAGTCCATGTGTTGCGGCTGCAATTGCAGCCCGATGCGAACCGGCCTATCGATCATGCTTCCGAGCCTACGTGCCCGCGCCCCCATGCCTCCGCATTCATTCAAACGACAGCTTTCCGGTACGGGAGCCGGTCCCGGCTGGCGTCGACGGCCAGCCGGGCGGAGTGGCCAGCGGTCAGCAGGAGGCCAGGCTGAAGTTGAAGAGCGTGTCGACGTCGCCCTCGGTGACGTTCATCGACATGCTGCTGGTGCCGGTGGAGGCGCCGGCGTCGACCCGCAGCTCGGTGTTGACGTTGAGCACGCTCTGCGAGCCGCATTCGGCGTAGGTGAGCACGGGCGCGACGTCCCACGTGGTCCAGAGACCGTTCAGGGGGCCGGTGAACGTCACGTCCTTGCGCTCGGTCGTGGTCGTGCCCTGCCAGTAGTAGCTGGTGCGCTGGAGGGCGCTCGCGCCGGAGCGGAGGAAGGCCTTGCCGCGGTAGTTGGCCGACGCGATCGCGATGGTCCAGCCGTCCGGGATGGTCACCAGGACGCCGAGCTGGCAGTTCTTGCGCCTGTCGATGACGGCGGCGCCGCCCCCGGCTTCGGCGACGAAGTCGCGGTATCTGACGCGGAATCCGGTGTTGTCGCCGTTGCTGACGACCGAGGCGGTGCCGGGGGCGCAGCCCGAGCCGTTGCTGGCGATCACCTCGACGGTGATGGCCGGCGCGGCCGCGGCGGCCTGTGCGGGGGCGGCGGCGAGCGGGATGGCGAGGGCCGTGGTCAGCACGGCCGCCATCACGCGATTGCTGTTCTTCATGGACTTCCTTCCGGGGAACGGGTGGGTGCCACAGTATGGAAAACCTGGAATCATTCCAGAACGGCGGTCATCGCATCCGCGACCACCGTAGTGGTGGCCCTATCGCATTTACAAGGATGAATTACTTATTGATCTCCAGCAAACCGTGCAAGTTGCAATGGCCCCGGGCTCGTCGCCGGGCAAATCTGCTTATTTCGCTTAAAGCGTGTTCTAGTTTGCGCGGTTTTGCCAGGTTGATGCCTTGCCCTCCTCTTTATCGATGGACATCAATAGGTGCTCCCGCGAGGTGTACGGCTGTTGACTTCTATTGACATGCATCAATAGCTTGGGCCCGTCCGTTCCCGTCCCCGAAGGGGTGAAAATGAAAAGATTGTTAACCCGTGGCGTGGTGGCGCTGGCGCTTCTCGCGTCCACGCTGCTCGGCGCCACGCCGGCGTCGGCGATCATCGTCATCGTCGACCCGCCGCCGGCCGGTGAGATGTCCATCGAACTGGTCGCGATGGCCGGCTCGGGCTGCGCGCCGGGCACCGCCGACGTCGCCATCTCGCCTGACAACTCCGCCTTCACCGCGATCTACAGCAACTACCTGGCGCAGGCGGGCCCGAACATCGCGGTCACCGAGAACCGCAAGAACTGCCAGCTCAACGTGCTGGTCCACGCGCCGGCCGGGTTCACCTTCGCGATCGCCAAGGTGGACTACCGCGGTTACGGATACCTCCAGCGCGGCGCCGTCGCGCAGCAGCGGGCGAACTACTACTTCCAGGGCATGACGGTCGGCAGCTACGCCAACCACGCGATCGCCGCGCCGCTGGACGACAACTGGATCGCCTCCGACTCGGTGCCGATCGCGTCGCAGGTCTTCCGGCCCTGTGGTGAGCAGCGCAACCTCAACATCAACACCGAGCTGCGGGTCACCAAGGGCACGTCGACCGACGTCAGCTACCTGACGATGGACTCGACCGACGGAAGCATCGAGACGATCTACCACTTCTCCTGGATGCGCTGCAACACCAAGTAACGATGCGCTGCAACACCGAGTAACGCGAGCGTGATGGTGGCGGATCCGCAACATTCGCCACCATCACCGGGTTGCGCGCGTCCCTACGTACAGGTGCCGTCGATTTTTTGTCCGATCGTGGCGAAGTCGCCGTTCAGGAAAGCTTTCGGGTCGCCCTGCCGGGAGGCGCCGGCGAGCGCGTCGGCGATCTCGCCGGCGGCGGCACGCTGGGCGGCGTCGACGCTGCGGCCGCCGGCCGCCGAGATCTCGGCGGCCATGTCGGCGAAGGTGCGCTTGAGGCCCTCGGCGTCATCGTTCACGGTGTGCTCGGCGAGCCGGACGGCGCCCTCGGTGAGGACCTTGTAGACGGCGGTGCACACGTACTCCGGCTGGCCGGCCGACGCCGAGGGGATCGGGGCGATGCTCACCGGGGCCGGCAGGGATCCGGCCGGGATCTCGATCTCGATCCCGTCACATCCGGCCGCGAGCGCGGCCGAGGCCATGACCAGGGCGGCGGTGACGGCGGTGCGGCGACGATGCGGCACGGCATTCCCCTCCTTCGATGACGTACGCCGGAGCATAGTGCCCACCGCGACTTTTGCCGATCTCGGAAGTTAGCTACCTACGTGGTAAATATCCCCAAAAGTGGCAAAAGGGCACTCGTCATCGGCGTCGCGACGGTTCTCGTGGCAGCCGGTGGCACGGCCTTCGCGGAGATCGTCTCCTCACAGCCCTCCGTCACCCCGTCGTTCAACGGTCCCGTCTACGCCGTCGCCTACGCCGAGGACACCGTCTACGTGGGTGGCGACTTCACCACCGCCTCGGCCGGCGGCAAGGCCCAGTCCCGGACCCGGCTGGCCGCCTTCGACGCGCGCACCGGCGAACTGCGCGACTGGAACCCCGTCGCCGACGCCAACGTCCGGGCGCTCGCGATCGACCAGGGTGTCGTCTATGCGGCGGGTGACTTCGACACGGTGAACGGCGAGACCCGCGACGCGGTCGCCGGCATCGACGCGTCCGACGGCGGGGTGACACCGCTGAAGCACAGCGTGGCCGGGCAGCCGAACGCGATCGCCGCCGGCCACGGGCGCATCTACCTGGGCGGGCGGATCACCGCGGTGGACGGGCGGCCACGAGCCAACCTGGCCGCGTTCACCGCCGAGTCCGGGGAACTCGACGCGTGGGCGCCGACCACCGACGACACCGTGAACGCGCTCGCCGTCACCGACGACCGGGTCTACCTCGGGGGAAGCTTCCACAAGACCAACGACGTGCGCTCGACACTGCGCCTCGCCGCCGTCGACCCGGCCACCGGCGAGGTCGACAGGTCGTTCCTGCCGAAGCCGGTCTCGCAGGTGTTCGCGCTGGCCGCACACACCGACGGGGTGTACGCGGCGCTCGGCGGCCAGGGTGGGCGGGCGGTGTCGTACACCCGGGACGGCGAGACCCGCTGGACCCGCGTGTTCGACGGCGACGCGCAGGCGGTGACCCTGCTCGACGACACCGTCTACGTGGGCGGGCACTTCGACAAGGCCTGCACCACCACGAACAACGGCGCCCGCGGCATCTGCACCGACGGTTCGGTGACCCGGGGCAAACTGGCCGCCGTCGACCCCGAGGGCAACCTGCTCGAATGGGCGCCACAGGCCAACGGCGTCGCCGGCACCCGGCAGCTGGCGGCCAGCCCGCGGCTCGGCTCGATCAGCGCGGTCGGCGACTTCACCCTGGTCGGCGGCGTGAGCCGGAAACGCTACGTCGAGTTCTCCGGCGTCGCGCCGCGCACCGAGTCGGCCACCCTCGCGCCCGATCATGTCGCCGCGTACAACTTCGACACCACGATCGCCGACGGGACCTTCGACGACGGATCGGGGCACGGCCACCTGCTGCGGACGGTCACCCGGCACGGCGCTGCGCCGCGGATGGTCCCGAACGGCAACGGCCAGGCCCTGGCCTTCCCGGCCACCTGCGCCGGCGGCGACTGCCCCCGGCTCATCCTGCAGACCGGCGACACCGACGACCTCAACCCCAAGGACAAGCCCATCCGGTACGGGGCAGGCGTGCTGTTGTCACCGGCGGAGACCGGCCGGGGCGAGAACATCCTGCAGAAGGGCTACTCGAAGGGTGGCGGGCAGTACAAGCTCCAGGTCGACGGGCTCTCCGGCAAGCCCAGCTGCGGGATGAGCGACAAGACCGGGACCATGGTGTACGTGGCGCGTAGCCGTACTTCGGTGGCGGACGGTGAGTGGCATTCCCTGGAGTGCCGGCGCACCGGTCCCAGCCTGGCCATCCTGGTCGACGACCGGCTCGAATCGGTGACCGCCGTGCCGGTCGGGCTGTCGGTGGAGTCGCACGATCCGTTCACCGTCGGCGGCAAGGGCGTCGGCCAGAACAACGACCAGTTCCACGGCACGCTCGACGACGTGTGGGTGCAGATCGGGTAGAGGCCGCGCTTATTTAAGTTAAACGGCAAAAGCTACAAATGGCCGTCAAGAAGATCGCTTGACGGCCATTTGTAAGCCCCGGCGGTCGTTTGTGGACGGCAGACAGACCGCCGGGGCGGGAGGCGTGTGCCGGTCGGAGGGCCGGCACACGCTGCTCACTTTCACGGGTCCTGCCCGTCCGGTCCGGGGAGAGCGAGGCGTGACCGGATCCGGCGAGGACGGTGCCGGGGATCACGCGATGACCGGGCGACGCAGAATTGAAGGTCATCGTTGCAGCCATGTTGCGTACGCGCAACAGGATGTTTCAAATCTTGCGGGGCAACCTGGTGGCCACCAGAGCTCCGGCCGCGAGAACCGCCGCCCCGGTCAGCACCGCGGGCACCACGCCGTCCACGAAGTCCTGCCCGCTCGTGAACCCGCCGTGGCTGCTGAAGATCGAGGAGAGCACGGCCACCCCGGCCGCCACCCCGAACTCCCGGATCGTGTTGTTCGCGCCGGACGCCACCCCACGCTGCTGCTCGTCCACGCTGGCCAGGGTGATCGTGCTGATCGGCGCGAAGGTCAGCCCCATGCCGACGCCGGCCAGCAGGAACGCGCCCACGAAGTCGCCGTAGGTCGCGTCGGTCGAGGTGGCCAGCCCGATCCACAGGATGCCGGCGGCCAGGAACACCTGCCCGGCCACGACCAGGTTGCGCAGCCCGAGCCGGGCGCCGAAGATGCCGGCCAGCGGGGCGACGACCATCGGCGCCGCCGTCCACGGCAGGGTCCGCAGCCCCGACTCCAGCGGGGTCAGCCCCTGCACCACCTGGAAGAACTGGGCGAGCAGGAACACCGACCCGAACGCGCCCGCCGAGAAGGTCAGCGTCACCACGTTGACCAGGCTGAACGACCGCGACCGGAACAGCGTCAGCGGCAGCATCGGCGTGCGGTTGCGCGACTGCCAGACCAGGAACGCGATGATCAGCCCGGCGCCGGCGGCGAGCATGACCGGCACCCGGCCGGAGGTCCACCCGCGGTCCGGGCCGTCGACGATGCCCCAGATCAGCAGCAGCATTCCGCTCGACGACAGCAGCAGGCCCAGCGGGTCGAGGCGGCGCGCCCCACCGCGGGACTCGTCGAGCACGACCGCGGCCAGGATCAGCGCGCCGACGCCGATCGGCACGTTGACCCAGAAGATCCAGTTCCAGGTGAGGCCGTCGACGACCGCGCCGCCGATCACCGGGCCGAGCGCGACGCCGAGGCCGGTGATGCCACCCCAGATGCCGACCGCCGCGTTGCGCAACCGGTCCGGGACGGCGGCCGCCAGCAGCGTCAGCGACAGCGGGGCGATGGCCGCGCCGCCGAGGCCCTGCACGGCGCGGGCCGCGGTGAGCTGCCACGGCTCGGTGGCCAGGGCGGCCGCGGCCGAGGCCGCGGTGAACACGGCGATGCCGAACAGATACATCCGGCGGCGGCCGATCCGGTCACCGAGCGCGGCTGCGGTGAGAAGAAAAGCGGCAAACGGCAGCGTGTACGCGTTGACGAACCACTGAAGATCGGCGATCGACGCCCCGAGCTCGGTGCGGATGACCGGCAGCGCGGTACTGACGACCAGGTTGTCCAGTGCGCCCATGAAGGCCGGGATGCCGACGGCGGCGATCACCAGCCCGAACGGGCGCGTTCTCGTGGGTTTCGCGGCGAGGGTGGTCACGATGCTCCCCGTAGTTGTAATCGACTGATAACTAACGACGGTATGCATCGACTGATAACCTGTCAACATGGTTCGGACGCGTCTCACCGCCCAGGAACGTCACACGCAACTCGTGGCGGCCGCCGTCACCGCGTTCGCGCAGGGCGGTTATGCAGGCACGACGACCGACCAGGTGGCCCGGATCGCCGGCGTGTCCCAGCCGTATGTGATCCGCATCTTCGGTTCGAAGCAGGAGCTGTTCCTGGCCACCATGCGCCACGCCGGCGACCGGGTGCAGCAGATGTGGCGCACCGCAGCTGCCGAGGATCCGAGCTTGCGCGGCCTGGGCATGGCCTACAAGCAGTTGCTCGCCGAGCGCGACCTGCTGGTGGTCCTGCTGCACGGTTTCGCCGCGGCCGCCGACCCGGGCCTGGGCGACGCCGTCCGCCAGTGCTACGGAGACTTGTTCACCCTGGTCCGCGACTTGACCGGCGCTTCCGCCGAGGAGGCCCGGGACTTCTTCGCCGCCGGCATGCTGATCACCGTCCTCGGGGCGATGCGGGTGCTGGGCCCCGACGCGGTGCCCACCCAGCCCTGGATGGCCGACCTGCTAGGCGCCCTGCCCTACGAGTAGGCCCCAAGAAACCCGCCCCCGAAGGCCCCTCGCAGCCACCCCGCCACCCGCCTTCCGACCCAACGCCCGTGTCCGCGCCGCGTTCGTGCCTGCCCCGCGTTCGTGTCCGCGCCGCGTTCGTGTCTGCGTCGCGTTCGTGTCTGCGTCGCGTTCGTGCCTGCCCCGCGTTCGTGTCCCGCGTCTGCCTCGCATCTTGCGCTGTACCCGCGTCTGCTTCGCATCTGGGCTCCCGCCCGTGTCTGCTCCACTTTCCGGGCCTCGACTACCGGGAGATCTTGCACGATTCTGCAGCTCAGAGCCGATCTTGCCGTCCATTTCATGCCCCGCCGTGACAAGAGCTGCAAGATCGCCACGGCTAAATGGATCTTGCACTCTTAGTCATGCCCGCTTGGAGTCAAGGGGTGGTTGCATCGGTGCTGGTGAGGAACTCGTTGAGTTTTTCGGTGGGGGTGCGCCAGTTGAGGGTTTCGCGGGGGCGGTT
>NZ_JBEZXU010000029.1:0-134359 GCF_040638175.1 Actinoplanes sp. NPDC026670 | reverse complement strand
CACCCAACGCCCACCCCGTCACCCGACCGCGACACCTCAAACCACCCACACGAGGAATCGACAACCACCCCACCACACCACCACGCAGAAGACTCCTCACCCGAGCAGAGCCGGCACAGGAGCGTCAAGCAGAGCCAACACAAGAACGTCAAACAGCAGCGCAAGACCGTCAGGCCAGCGGCCCCAACGCGAGACCGTCAGGCAAGCAGACCCGGCGCAAGACCGTCAGGCCAGCGGCCCCAACGCAAGACCGTCAGGCAAGCAGAGCCAGCGCAAGAGCGTCAGGCCGGCAGACCCGGCGCACGGAACCTCACGCGAGCATGCGAGCGAACTCCTCCGGCTCGATGACGGGAATGCCGAGCTGAGCCGCCTTCTTGGCCTTGCTGGTAGTCGTCTCCGACGTGACGAGAGCAGTGGTCTTGGCCGAGACACTGCTGCTGGCCGACCCGCCGAGAGCCTCGATTCGTTCGCTGACAGTGGTCCGGGTGTACCCCGGAACCGAACCTGACACCACATAGGTCTGCCCGGCCAGCGGCTTGGCGCCACCGTCGTCGACGACCTCCATCGTCAGCCCGAACTCGGTGAGACGATCGATGACCTCGCCCATCGCGACCAGCCCGTCGACCACATGCTGAGCCTTGATCAGCCCCATCTTGTCGATCTCGGCGATCTCCTCGACCGAGGCCGCTCGCAGAGCGGGCATCGACTTGAACCGGGCCGCCAGCCAGCGGCCGACACTACGGCCGGTCATCCGGATGCCGAGGCCGGTGACGACCCGGTTGAACGGCTGCTGCTTGCTGGCCGCCAGCCCGGCGACGATCCGCTCGGCATTGGACCGGCCGAGCATCACCGTGCCACCGGCGACTGTCTTGCCGACCGGCAGCTCGGCGATGTCGTCGACGCTCAGCGCATAGAGGTCGGCGACGTTACGGGCCAGACCGGCCTCGATCACCGCGTCACAGAACGAATCACCGGCCCCGTCGACGTCGAGGGCTTCGCGACTGCACCAATACGCCAACGCGTTGGCCGCCGCGCACGAGGCCGTGTGACACCGCCAGAGCAGGCTCGACTTGTCCCACGCCTCGCCGCACTGCGGGCACACCTCGGGCGCAACCCACGGGGTGAGGCCGTGTGGCTGGTCGCCGATCGGCGAGGTCACCCGGGGGATGACGTCACCGGCCCGCCACACCGCGACTTTCTGCCCGAGGGCCAGCCCCTGCTCAGCGACCCATTGCGGGTTGTGCAGGGTGGCCTTGGTGACCGTGGTGCCGCCGACGACGACCGGGTCGATGATGGCCCGCAGACTGATCCGCCCGGTCCGCCCGACCCGGACCTCGATCTCACGCAGGTAGGTGGAGGCGGTGTCCGGTGGGTACTTGAAGGCGACCGCCCAATACGGGGTCCGGCTGGCGAGCCCCAGCCGCCGGCGGGTCGCCTCGGCGTTGGCCTTGATGACCGCGCCGTCGATCGGGAACACCAGGCTGGCCCGCCGCCCGCCGATGACCTCGATCGCCGCGTTGACCTGCTCAGCGGTGAAGCACTCGCCGGCGACCTCGGGAATCAGCCGGCAGGCGGCCGGAAAGCCCAGCTCCTCGGCCCGGTCCATCCGCCCGAGGTGGGTGCCGGCCGGGTCCACGCCATCGCCGGTGATCTCGTAGGTGGCGAACGTCATCGGCGCGTCATAGGCCCGATCGATGCTGCGGATCGCCCCGGCGACCGCGCCCCGCGAGTTGACGAACGCCTTGCCCCCGGCGGCGACCCGGTTGGCGCTGGCCGCCTCGAAGTCATCGACTGTCATATAGACCTCGCCGCGCACCTCACCGCTCCAGGACGTGCCCAGCTCAGCCGGCAGCCCGGCGATGCCGCGCCGCACCTGGGCGGTCACATCCTCACCGGTGGCGCCGTCTCCGCGCAGCGCCGCGAGCGTCAGTCTGCCGTCGGCATACTCAGCGCGGATGGCGAGGCCGTCGAGCTTGACCTCGACCAGGCAGGCGTCGCCGCCGAGGGTGGCGACGAACTCCTCCACCTCCTCCGGCGTCTTTATCTTGTCGAGGGAGAGCATCGCCGTCGGGTGCCGCACGTCGCCGCCGGCAGAGGCCCCCGCGGCCACTGCGGTGGTGATGCCACGGTCGTCCCACTCCGGGTGCTCGGCCACCGACGCCGCGATCCGGTCGGCCAGCTCGTCATACTCCGCGTCGGTCATCACCGCGTCGCCGGTGTCGTAATACGCCTGGGCAGCACCCCGAGCCAGCTCCACCGCCGAGTCGAAGGCGCCACGATCAGCAAAGGTTTCCGGTGAACGATTGACCATGCCCGAAGGGTACGGCCAGGGTCTGACAAAAATGGCGGCTTCAGAACGGCCGAAGAGGCGAAGGACACCGAAGAGGCGAAGGACACCGAAGAGACGAAGGACACCGAAGAGACGAAGCAGACCGAAGAGACGAAGCAGACCGAAGAGACGAAGCAGACCGAAGAGACGAAGCAGACCGAAGAGACGAAGCAGACCGAAGAAGCGGGCGAGATTGAAGAGGCCGAAGAGACTAAAGCGGCCGAAGAGACCGGAGAGGCGGCACCGGCTCACCGGCAAGGTAGGCCTGGATCCGCCGCACATGACCGGGCCGCAGCCCACGACTCTCATCAGGCGCGATGACCAGCGCCTTCCCTTGCTCCGCCCAGGCCGCACACTCACCCGCGTGATGCCCGACCTCGACGTCATCGGTCCAGACCAGCAGCCTCCCCTCAGCGACAACTCGCCGGGCCGCAGCGATCTTGGCCGCGCAGGCGTCAGCCCCTTTGACCGGCTCCTCGAAGGCCCGAGGCAGAACGGGCAGCCCGAAAGCCTCTTCAAGAGCGCCGGCATCACTGCACCAGGTGGTGCACCAGGTGACCTCGGCCAGCCCTCGTGCGTGAACCTCGCGGATGACATCGATGAGGCGCGGCTCGTACCGGATCCGGTAGTCGTAGGCGTCAGCCGTGGACCAGACCTGCACCAGGCTGGGCCGGGTATGCCACCACCCGGCACGGAACGCGTTGATCACGCCGTCGACGTCGAGCAACCAGACCGGTATCACGAGAGCGGCTTCCCCGAGAGCAGTGCGTCAATCCCGGCCACATAGTAGGGCGCATCCGTCTCCGGCATGAGCAGTCGCTGCAGGATGTAGCCCTGCACGAGGCTGAGCATGGCCGCGCCGACCTGGTCCGGAGTCGCCGAATCGGACAGATTTCCGGCGGCCTGCCAGCGCCGGGCCACCTCCGCGCAGTGCCCGCGCAGCCGGATCACGACGTGCGAGACGCGGGCGAGGACGTCCGGGTTGCGAAGAGCCTCAGCCCACACCTGTACGGCCAGACGCGTCATGTCGACCCCGATGACGGAATCCTCGATGAACCGGTCGGTGACGGCCTCGACCATGGCGGTGGTCACTTCGGCCGGCGAGGGTGTCGCGTCCTTCGCGAGCAACCCGCCGAACACCTCGTCAGCAGTCGACATGGCAAGCTCGGCGACCGCCCCGATCAGCTCCTCCTTGCTGCGGAAATAGCTGTAGACGGCGCCGGCCGACAGCCCCGAACCGGCGATGATCCCGGCCATCGAGGTGGCGTGGAAACCGTTGTCGGCGAAGAGCCGGGCGGCCGCCGCGAGGATCTCGGCCCGGCGCTCGGCACGGTGTGACTCGGTGACGCGTGGCATGCATCCCAAGTTAGAACGAACGATCGTTCTTGACAAACCCAGCCGACCCGAGGACTCTCGAAAACGAACAACCGTTCTCTTAAAACTAGGAGTCGATTATGACCAGCGACAAACCGTCGTCCTGGCCGCAGGTAGCCGCGACGGTCGGGCTGCTCACGGTCATCATCAGCGTGCTGCTCACCGCGTTCGCCTGGCCGGCGGTCCGATCCACGGTGCACGACATCCCGATCGCCGTGGCCGGTCCCGCTCCGGCCGTCCAGCAGGTCACCGCCGCCCTCGAACAGCGCCTGCCGGACGCCTTCGAGATCACCGCGGTCGACACCACGGCAGCGGCCGAGCAGTTGATCCGCGACCGGGAGGCGTACGGCGCTATCGATCTGACCAGCGGAAAGCCGCAGGTCATCACCGCGTCGGCGGCGAGCGCTCCGGTGTCGCAGACCCTGACCGCCCTGGCCGCCGGCCTGGCCCAGGGGGAGACTCCGGCGGTCGCGGCGCGTGATCTGGTGCCGCTGCCCGCCGACGACCCGCGCGGCGCCGGGCTGGCCGCCGGCGCCCTCCCGCTGGTGATCGGCGGGATCATGGCCGCCGCTCTGCTCACCGCCCGCCTCCGTGGCACTGCTCAGCGAGTGACCGGGGCGCTGGCCTTCGCGGTCGCCGGCGGGCTGGCGATGGCCGCGATCCTCCAGTTCTGGCTGGGTTCGCTGAACGGTGACTACCTCGCCAACGCCGGCGCGATCGCGCTGAGCATCGGCGCCACCGCGCTCACCCTGCTCGGCCTGGAGTCGCTGCTCGGGGTGGCCGGGCTGGGTCTGGGCGCGGCCACGATGATGCTGGTCGGCAACCCGCTGTCGGGTGTGTCGTCGGCCCCGCAGATGCTGCCCGGCTGGTCCGGCGAGCTCGGCCAGCTGCTGCCGCCGGGCGCCGGTGGTTCGCTGCTGCGCTCGACCGCCTTTTTCGACGGCGCCGCCGCGACCCACCCGGTCGTCGTCCTGGCCGGCTGGCTCGTCTTCGGCGCGCTGCTCTGCCTGGCCAGCGCCCTGCGTACCGGCCGCCGGACGGCTCCGGCTACCGCCGAGCCGGCCACCCGGCCGACCGAGACGGTCACGGTCTGAGCAGTGGATCAGCAAGCGGCCGCCCCTGAAAAAACAGGAGGCGGCCGCTCACTGTTTCTAGAAGTCGTCGTCGAAGGTGACGCTTCCGGAGACCCCTATCTGGTACGCGGAAACGCGCCGCTCGAAGAAGTTGGACAACTCCTGAACCTCCCTCGACATTTCGCCAGTTTGGGTAGCGACGTTGCCAGTCAGGGCCGCAGTCGAAGTGAATCTCGCATTCGTCCTGGTCAGCGACATCCCCAACGAACTTCGCGAGATCACCGTGAGGCCCCATGGCCGTGGACGCGCACCCAGAGGCGATGCCGGGAACGGACCGCCGACGGCCGGGTCTGCCGGCCGCAGCGATGGTCAGCGCACACGTTCGCCGATCGTGTGCGCCTGCTTCGCTCCGACGGGGAAGGGAGCACACGTTGTGCCGTCCGTGTGCGCCCGCCATCGCTCCGGCGAGGATGGAATCGCACGTTGCCGCATTGTGTGCGCTGGTCGTCGCACGCCGGAGACCGAGTCGATCCATCTGAAGCAGAACTAGGCCTTGCGCGCGATCGACGGGAGGTTCTCGACCGCGATCATCCCGTAGCGCTCTTGGTCACCGTCGCCCTATATTGGCGGAACGCCAATAAGAGGGGTTGGTATGGACGCCGAAACCGCTCGCACCCGCATCGCCGACATCCGCGCCGCCGGCGGCAAGACCACGATCGACGAACTCGACGATCTCTGGGCCGCGCTGCCGACGGTCGGCCCGTACGAGATCCTCGGATCCTGGCGCGGCAGCGAGTTCGTCAGCGGTCACCGTTTCGAGGGTTACCTTCCGAAGATCCGCTGGTACGGCAAACGCTTCACCTCATGCACCGAAGTCGCCCCGCTGGTCTGCCGCGACGACGACGGCAACCTGTTCGACGACGTGGAACGCGCCAAGGGCGGCGCCGGCCTGTGGACCGTCGAGTTCCGCGGCGAGGCGACCGCGACCATGGTCTACGACGGACAACCGGTCCTCGACCACTTCAAACGCGTCGACGACGACACCCTGCTCGGCGTCATGAACGGCAAGGGCGTCCTCGACGACGGCCGGCACTACTACTTCGTCCTCGAACGGGACTGACCCGTGCGCATCCGGGCGGCACTCGTCGAAACGGCCGGCGGGCCGTTCACTCTCCGTGACCTCGAGCTCGAATCGCCACGCGCCGACGAGGTGCTGATCCGAGTCACCGCGGCCGGCATCTGCCACACCGACCTCAGCATGCGACGCCGCTGGCCGGCCCGGATGTCCCCGATGGTCTTCGGTCACGAGGGCGCCGGCGTGGTCGAGGCCGTCGGCGACGCCGTCACCACGGTCACCGTCGGCGATGCGGTTGCGGTGAGTTACCGCAGTTGCGGGCAGTGCGAACTGTGCCGGGGCGGCCATCCGGCGTACTGCCTGCTCAGCGATCTCAACATGCGCGGCACGCGCGCCGATGGCAGCACGCCGCTGACCAGCGGCGAAGACAAAGTCTTCGGCAGCTTTTTCGGCCAGTCCAGCTTTGCGACACATCTGCTGGCCGATCAGACCAATGTGGTACGGGTACCGCATGCACTGTCACCCACGGTAGCCGCGCCGCTCGGTTGCAGCGTCCAGACCGGCGCCGGAACCGTCCTCAACGTGCTGCGCCCCTCCCCCGGCGAAACGATTGTCGTCTTCGGCGCCGGCAGCGTCGGCCTGTCCGCGGTGATGGCCGCCGTCTCGCTGGGCTGCGAGGTGATCGCCGTCGACCCGGTCGCGGCGCGCCGTGACCTGGCCGTCGAACTCGGCGCGACCGGCACCGAACCCCGGGCCGCGCACCACGCCATCGACACCACCGGCCGGCCCGACGTGATCGCTCAGGCTCTCGGCCTGCTGCGCCGCCGCGGCACCCTCGCGCTGGTCGGGCTCGGCACGAAAGCCGAATTCGACATCATGACCGTGATGTACAACGGCCTGCGTATCCGGGGTGTCATCGAGGGCGACGCCACCCCGGCCGTGTTCCTGCCGCAACTGGTCGACCTGCACCGGCTCGGACGGCTCCCGGTGGAGAAACTGATCACCGAATACCCGTTCGAGGCCATCGAGTCGGCCGCACAGGACGCCGCTGCCGGAAAGGTCGTCAAACCGGTCCTGACTTTCGGGTAGACATTGATTCATGACTTATCCACCACCGCGGTACCACGGGGTCACCGGTGAGAAGACGGCTCTCTTCCGGCCCGCGGGCACACCGCCCGAGTTCGTCTACCCGAACAACGGCACCAGAGTGCACCACCTGGCCACGGGGGCGTCCACGGGCGGTCTCTTCGGCCTCTACCGGTGGGAGTGCGGCCCGGGCGTGACCGGCCCGAACCCCCATTTCCACCGTACGATCAGCGAGTCGTTCTACATCCTGTCCGGCGTCATGAACATCTACAACGGCGACAAGTGGATCGAGGCCGAACCGGGCGACTGGGTGCACGTGCCGATCGGTGGCATTCACGGCTTCAAGAACCGGTCCGGCGCCCCGGTGTCGATGCTGCTGCACTTCTCCCCCGGAGCCCCCCGCGAAAGCTATTTCGAGGGAATCGCCCACGTCGACGAGATGACCGAAACCGAACGGACCGAGTTCTACCTGAAACACGACAACATCTGGCTCGACTGACCACGCCCGAGACCACCAGCCGTCGCCCACGACGGTAAAGCGCACGCCATTCCAGCGCTGACCGACGGCCGAGACCACCAGCCGTCGCCCACCCTGGTAAAGCGCACGCCATTCCAGTGCTGAACGACGGCCGAGACCACCAGCCGTCGCCCACCCCGGTAAAGCGCACGCCATTCCAGTGCTGAACGACGGCCGAGACCACCAGCCGTCGCCCACCCCGGTAAGGCGCACGCCATTCCAGTGGTGAGCGACGGCTGTGTGAGGGATGCGGCTGTCGACACGTGCGCCGGGCGGTGACGGGCGGGCGGTTGGTTAGCCTCTACGGGTGAGCACAAGCGACTGGACTGCCACGTTGCCGCGCAAGCGGATGGGTGCCGGAGTGCTCTTCGGTGACGAGTGGGGGCGGGTTCTGCTGGTCGAGCCGACGTACAAACCGGACTGGGAGGTGCCCGGCGGATCGGTGGAGGCCGACGAATCGCCCCGCGCCGCGGCGGAGCGTGAGGTCCGGGAGGAACTGGGACTCTCCGTCGCCGTCGGGCGCCTGCTGGTCGTCGACTGGATCGGGCCGCGCGATGACCGTACCGAAGGATTGATGTTGATCTTTGATGGTGGGACCGTCGCGGACGGTGACGCCATCCGGCTGCCCGCCGCCGAACTGTGCGGATGGGCCTGGTGCACCGGGCCGGAAGCAGCCGAAAGGCTCTCGCCGGTGCTGGCGCGTCGCGTCGCCGCGGCGATGCGCGCCCGCGCCGCCGGGGTCTGCGCCTACCTGGAGGACGGTTACGACGTCGCCTGAGCGGCCTCCTCCACCTCGGCCAGGATCGACGTCGCGCCGGCCGCCGTCGCCAGCGCCCGCGCCTCGGTGATCATGTCGGCGGTGTCGCGGCCCTCGGCCGCCGCGATGTAGATCAGGCCGACCAGGTTCGCCGCGATGCCGACCGGGAAACCGTGCTCACGGCGCAGCGCCGTCGACTCCTCCAGCAGCTCACGCGCGGCCGTCAGATGCCCGGCCCGGTGCTCGGCGACCCCCAGGTGCCGCAGGGCGAAGGAACGCGTCAACGGGTCGCCGCGCTCGGCGGCCTGCCGGAGGAACGGCACCGCCTCGGTGTCGTCCTTCCGCACCACCTGGTGGAAGATGCCTGTCCAGCCGAGCGCCTCGGCCTCCCCGGTCACGTCTCCGGCCTGCCGGAACAGGGCGACCGCCCGGTCCAGCAGCGGCAACTCCTCGTCGTGGTCGCCGGAACCGGTGAGGAACCGGGCGTGCGCCAGTTTCGCCCGGCTCAGGCAGATCTCCGCCTCCTGAACGGACAGACGACGATCGGCTCCGGCCAGCCCGCCCGGGTCGCCGGTGAACGCGGCCTGCTCGTAGGCCGGCGACGGCACGAACCGAGGAGCCGTCCGCAGCAGGTCCTTGCGCATCTGCTGGGTGACGGCCTGGTAGCCGGAGGTCCGGTAGAGGTCGTTGGCGGTCGGGTTCGCCCCGAAGACGTTGAGCTCCAGCGCGTGCGCCCCGCGATCACGGGCCGCCGCCTCGCCCGCCGTGAGCAGTCCCCGGCCGAGACCGCGGCCCCGATGCTCGGCGGCCACCTCGATGTCGTAGAGGAAAGCACAGTCCGGCACGCCACGCGGATGGGCCAGCCCGATCCACAGCCGGCCGACCGGCTCACCGTCGACAGTGCCGATCAAGGTCAGCATGCCGTCGGTGGCCGGGCCTTGCGGAAGGCGTGCCGCAGTCTCCTCGCGGGCCCGCTCGTAGGCGCCCTCGGCCGGCCAGTTACCGGCCGTGACCTGCTCTCCGGCATAGTCGGTGGCGAGATCGTGCTGCCACCTGTCGAACTCGGTCGGGGTCATCTGTCGCACGGTCACCTCGGTCACTCAAAAAATCTTAGGGAGTCCGGTAGAAACCGTGGGGGCTCGTTCGTCATGGGGGTGTTCGTGAAGAGAGGAGAACGAGGATGAAGTACCTGATGCTGGTGTGCGTCGACCCGGATTTCACGCCGGGCGAGGACGACGGCAAGCCGGACGTCGACGACTGGGCCGGTGAGATGGACGGCAAGGGGATCCGGCTGATGGGTGACCGGACCCGGCCGTCGAGCGCCGCCACCACCGTCCGCGTGCGGAACCGGGAGGTGCTGGTCACCGACGGGCCGTTCACCGAGACGAAGGACGTCATCGCCGGTTTCGACGTGCTCGAGTGCGACGACCTGGACCAGGCGATCGAGGTGGCGTCGAAGCACCCGATGGCCTGGGCCGGAGCGATCGAGCTGCGGCCGGTGTGGCCCTGGGGCGATGAGTAGCGAGATCGCCGCGGTCTACGCCGACGGGTGGAGCCGGATCGTCGCCACGATGATCCGGCTCACCGGGGACTGGAGTCTCGCGGAGGAGTGCGCCCAGGAGGCGTTCGCGACCGCGCTGCGGGTGTGGCCGGCGGACGGGACACCCGACCAGCCGCTCGCCTGGCTCACCACGGTGGCCCGGCGTGCCGCGATCGACCGGGTGCGCCGGGCCGCGGTGGAACGGGAGAAGCTGCGGGAGGTGGCCATGGAACCGGCGCCGTGGACGGTGGACGCGGAGATCCCCGACGACCGGCTGGAACTCATGTTCACCTGCTGCCATCCGGCGCTCAACGTGGAGGCCCAGGTCGCGCTGACCCTGCGTGGTGTCGCCGGGATGAGCACGGCCGAGATCGCCCGGGCTTTCCTGGTGCCGGAGAAGACGATGGGCCAGCGGATCTTCCGGGCCAAGCAGCGGATCAAACAGGCGGGCATCCCGTTCCGGGTGCCGCCGGGCCACCTGCTGCCGGAACGGCTGTCGGCGGTGCTGCATGTGCTCTACCTGCTGTTCAACGAGGGATACTCGGGCGCCGGGGAACTGTGCCGGGAGGCGATCCGGATCGGGCGGACCCTGACCGAACTGATGCCCGACGAGCCGGAGGCACTGGGACTGCTCGCGCTGATGCTGGTGCAGGACGCCCGCCGCGCGGCCCGGACCAGCGCCGACGGAACCCTGCTCACCCTGGACGAACAGGACCGGGCCCGCTGGGACCGCAAACAGATCGACGAGGGCGCCGAGATCTGCGAACGGGCTCTGCGCCGTGGGAAGGCCGGGCCGTTCCAGTTGCAGGCGGCCATCGCGGTCTGCCATGCCACCGCGAACGGAACGGACGCCACCGACTGGCCACAGATCGCCGGACTCTACGAACACCTGCGACGGGTCGCGCCGGGGCCCGTCGTGGACCTGAACCGGGCCGTCGCCGTCGCGATGGCGGCCGGACCACAGGCCGGGCTCGAACTCGTCGACGCCATCGACGGGCTGGACGGATATCACCTGCTGCACGCCACCCGCGCTGACCTGCTGCGCCGGGCCGGCCGTGACGACGAGGCGGCCGGCAGCTGGCGTCGTGCGCTGGAACTGGCGCCCACCGAGGCGGAACGACGGCTGCTCAGTCACCGGCTAGCAGCCGCTCAGCGAACCGGGCCTCGAACAGCGCCGCCCGCCGCGCCACCGCCGGCAGAGTGACCAGGAACGCCACTGCCAGGACGCCGTAGAAGGCGGCACTCGTCAGGTAGGCGCCGCCGAAGCCGAGCAGCTCGGGCACCTCCTTGCTGTCGGCCGGCAGCGACCAGCCCCACAACACCCAGGTCAGGCCACCGAGGACCGCCGTCCACCAGACGGCGACCACGGTGAACGCGATCGAACTCGGGATCCAGCGCAGCGCGGCGTGCGCCAGGTCGCGCCAGGTCTGCCGGTCGGCCACCACGGCGAACAGCCTCGCCGGGAGGGTCGGTGCACCGGCCGACCGGTAGGCGGGCGCTGGGACCTCGCGCTCCAGGACCGGCGCGATCCGCTCCCGCTCCGCGGTCGCGAAGCCGCGGGCCTGCATCAGAGCGAAGAAACTGAGTGGCACTCCGACCCAGAGCACGGCCAGCCCGAGGCCGACCGACAGCGCAGTGACGCAGACGAGAACCGCGGCCAGTGCCATCGGGAGGCCGGTCAGGACGTAGCGCGTGTCGGCGGCCAGCCGGGGCAGGACACGGGCGACCGGGGCGGGGGTGAGAACCGGTTCGATCTGCGTCGTCGTCATGGTGTCGACGTTAGGCAGCGGGCGGTCCGTTGTGGATACGGCAGGCGCTAGCTTCGTTGGTAGTGCTGGCACTACCAACGACGTCTTCACCGCATAAGCCCGGCGGGCGCGTTGTCGGGCTGGACCTTCGCCTGCGTCGCGGGGACAGCCACGCCGCCTTTGGTAGCCGTACCGAATCAGGGTTTTCTTGCTCTGAAGGCCGCCATGTTGACCCGATTGCCGCAGCGGACCGAGCAGAAGCGTTTCGAGCCGTTTCGGGAGAGGTCGAGGAAGAGGCCGTCGCAGTCGTCGGCGTCGCAGACGCGGAGGCGGCCGGTCTCGTCCATGCGGATCACGTCGATCAGGGCCATCGCGGCCTCCACCCGGATGCGCTCGGCCAGCGGCGCGTCGGACTCGGTGGCGTGGAGGTGCCAGTCGGAGCCGTCGTGGCGGGTGAGATAGGGCACAGCCCGGGCTTCGCGCAGCATCCGGTTGACCGCCTCGACGGCGTCGTCGCGGTCCAGTGTCCACACCTCGCGCAGCAGGTCGCGGGTCTCCCGGACGGCGTCGAGTTCGGCCTGGTCGCGGTCCTTGCGGCCGGAATAGGCGACGAGCAGGGCATCGAGTTGAGCGAGCGTGGTGAGCTCGTCCGCGCCGGAGCGGGAGGCGCTGGGCGTGGTGTTGGCGAGGTCCACGACGAAGTGCAGCGCCTCCTCTGTGTCAGGGGCAAAAAGCAATTTGACTCCTTATCCAGGGCGACCTAGCGTCAGGGGTATAAGCAATTTAGCCCATCACTGGGGGTCGTCGTGAAATCGCCGCAGATCGTCGGGCTGGCCGCCGCGGTCACCTCCGCCGCCACCTTCGCCACCTCCGGCGCGTTCATCAAACCGCTGCTCGAAGCAGGCTGGTCGCCGGCCGCCGCGGTCACCGCCCGCGCGATCGTGGCCGGGCTCCTGCTGCTGCCGCTCGTGCTGTTCTCGCTGCGCGGCCGGTGGGACGCGCTGTGGCGGGGCCGCTGGCGGATCGCCGGGATGGGTGTCATCGCGGTCGCGTTCACGCAGCTCACCTACTTCGCGGCGATCCGGCTGATTCCGGTGTCGACGGCCCTGCTCGTCGAGTATCTGGCACCGCTGCTGCTGGTCATCTGGGTCGCGGTGACCACCCGGCGGGTGCCCCGGCCGATGGTCCTGGTCGGATCGGTGCTGGCCATCGGCGGTCTCGTGCTGGTGATCGGCCCCGGCGCGCTCGGAGCAGTCGACCCGGTCGGGGTGGCGCTCGCGTTCGCCGCGGCGGTCGGGTGCGCGGTCTACTTCGTCGTCGCCGCCCGGCCCGCCGACGGGCTGCCGCCGGTCGCGCTCGCCGGGACCGGGCTGCTGCTCGGCGGGCTCACCCTCGGGCTGGCCGGGCTCGCCGGGATCGTGCCGCTGGAGATGCGGTTCGGCACGGTTCCGCTGCTCGGGTCGGTCGTGCCGTGGTGGGTTCCGCTCATGGTGGTGGCGTTCTTCGGGACCGCGGTGGCGTACGCGACCGGCATCTTCGGATCCGGGCGGCTCGGGTCGCGGCTGGCGTCGTTCGTCGGCCTGCTGGAGGTCGTGTTCGCCTCGATCCTCGCCTGGATCGTGGTGGGTGAGCAGCTCACGCCGTTGCAGATGGCCGGTGGGGTGCTGATCCTCGCCGGGATCGCGTCGATTCCGGCCGAGCCCGCCGCGCCCCAGCCGGCCGCGGACGAGCCGGTGGAGATGAAGGCCGCTCTGCCCATCTGACCCGCATCGCCGGAGTCACGGCTGGCGGAAGTAGCCGCCCGTCGACTCGCCGCCCGGCGCGCTCGCGATGCAGTGCAGCATGGTGTCGGCGCCGACCGGGATCGGCCACACGTCACGCTGCCACTTACGGGTCTTGGTCGGTTCGCTGCTGCGCGACGTCATCGCCTGCGCCGAACACGCCTCGGCGATCCCGGACCGCTCGATCAGCGGATCCGCGTCGGAGATCCGCACCCCGCCGGCCGGCATCGCCACCGCCCGGAACGTCTCCCAATAGTGCGGCTCGGCACAGTCCACCGGGCGCGGCGCCACCGCGACGCCGCTGTTCGCAACCAGGCCGCCCCAGCACATCGGCTCCACCGGGCAGTAGGCGTCGCCGCACGACACGAAACCCTGCGGCTCCCAATCCTGGCCCTGCTTCGCCGCCGCAGACGACGACGTCGACGGCACCTGCATCGTGGCCTCGCCCTTGTCGTCCTTCGACAGCAGACCCCAGGCCAGCACCCCGGCCACGGCGAGAAGAACCACGGACAGCGCGGCGACCAGCACCGGCAGGCGGTTCGCCGCCGGCTTCGCGGTCGGCGGTGCCAGAGCCGGCTTCGGTACGGCCACCAGCACCGAATCACGAGCGGCGGCCCCGAACGCGGCGGCCGACGGCCAGCGGTCCCGTGGCTCGATCGCCAGCGCCCGCTCGACGGCCGCCTGGACCGGAACCGGGAGGTCGACCTTGATCGTCCGTGGGCCCTCCTGAAGACGCTGGAGCGCCACCGCATACGGGCTGTCCCCGACGAACGGCCTCTCCCCGGCCAGGCACTCGTAGGCGACCAGACCCAGCGAGTACACGTCGCTGAGGGCGCCGGCCGGCTCACCGCGCACCTGCTCGGGTGAGAGGTAGGTGGGCGTACCGAGAATGGCGCCGGAAACCGTGAGACGGCTGGCGGCCTCGTGCCGGGCGATGCCGAAGTCGGTGATGACCACCGACCCGTTGCGGCGGACCAGCAGATTGGCCGGTTTGATGTCGCGGTGCACCAGGCCCTCGTCGTGGACCGCCTGCAACCCGATGGCGGCCTGCTCGATCAGCCGCATCGTCTCCTCGGGGGCGATCCGCCCCTCCCGGGTCAGCCGCTGCGCCAGCGACTCGCCGTCGACGAACTCCATCACCAGGTAGTGATTACCCTGGTCACGGCCGAAATCGTGGATCGAGGCGACAGCCGGGTGGTTGATCCGGGCCATCGACGTGGCCTCCGACTCGAACCGTTTCGCGAAGTCCGGATCGTCGGCGACCGCGGGCAGCATGACCTTGACCGCGACGGTGCGCCGCAGCACCTCGTCGACGGCCAGCCACACCTCACCCATCCCGCCCGCGCCGAGGCGCTGCTGGAGGAGGTAACGGTTCCCGAGTCGCGCACCGGCCTGAAGCACCGCGACAGCTTAGAGGCCGGCCGGCGTTCCGAGGTATCCGGTGAGCGCCCTTTTCAACTCGTGGACCAGGGCGGCCCGCTCCGGCTCGGGAGCAGCCACGATGCCGCCCATCAACGCGGCCACGATCTGCACCGCGACCGTCGAGCTGCGCCGCACGTCGTCGTCGGGCAGCTCCGGTGACCTGGCCCGCAGCAGCGCCGCGACCCGGTCGGTGACACCGGTGTGCAACGGCTGGCCGCGCTCGCCGATCAGCACCTTGGCGCCGGGGTTGGCCACGTGGAAGAAGACCAGCGGATCGACCACCCGGGAGACCAGGTCGGGCAGCGGCAGCTCGGTCACCGCGGTGTCGTCGAAAGCGGTCGCGTGCGCCTCGCGCAGCTCGTCGAGCAGCCGCTGGGACAGCGCGTCGGCGATCGCCTCCTTGTTCGGAAAGTACTGGTAGAGGGAGCCGGGCGACATGCCGGCCCGGGCGGCGATGGCGTTCGTCGACGTCTTGTCATAACCGGTCTCGGCGAACTGGACGAGGGCCGCGTCCAGGATCTCCGCGATGCGCTGCCGGCCGCGCGCCTGCCGTTTGACCAAGAGGCACCGCCTTGACTTTTACGAGCGGTCGCTCGTATTTTCGTTTCACGAGCGACCGCTCGTATTCACCGGGAGCTTATCAGGGGTGAGTCCTGTGCTCTTCCGTCATCGACGCCTGATCCTGCTGGTCGCCGCCCTACTGACCCTCGGCCTCGCGGCCGTCGCCGCCGGTGCGATGAATGTGCTCGTGCTCAGCCGGTGGGAGGCGCCCGGCAGCGAGTCGGTCCGGGTTCAGGAGCTGCTCGAGCGCGATCACGGCACCGGCAACGCCAACCTCGTGCTCCTGGTCAGCGGCGTGATCGACGACCCGTCGGTGGCCGCCGCCGCACAGACGGTCGCGGCCGAGCTGCGCGGCGAGGAGGCGGTGCTCGACGTCTGGTCGTACTGGTCTCGCGGCAAGGACCCGACGATGCGCAGCGCCGACGGGCGGCACGCGCTGATCCTGGCGCACGTCACGGGCGACGCCACCAGCGCGCGCCTGCACATCCGGGAGCGGCTCCTGCCCGCCTACACCCGTGACACCGGCCTGATCCGGGTCGCCGTGGGCGGCGCCGAGGCGGTCTCCAGCCAGGTCAGCCAGCAGGCAACCCGCGACTTCCTGCGCGCCGAGCTCCTGATCGTGCCGGTCATGATCGTGCTGCTGGTCGTCCTCTACCGGCGGTTCCGGCTGGCCCTGCTCACCCTCGGCGTCGGGCTGTTCGCGGTGATCGGCACCCTCGCCGGGCTGCGGCTGCTGGCCGGTGTCACCGAGGTGGCCACCTTCGCCGCCAACATCACGCTGGTCATGGGCATCGGGCTCGGCATCGACTACAGCCTCTTCGTCATCGCACGTTTCCGCGAGGAGCTCACCGCGGGCGCGCCCGTTCCGGCCGCGATCCTCGATACGGTGCGCACCGCGGGCCGCACAGTCGTCTTCAGCGGACTGACCGTCGCCGCCTCACTGTCGGCGCTGCTGCTGTTCCCGTTCGCGTTCCTGCGCTCGTTCGCCTACGCCGGCATCCTCGTGGTGATCCTGGCCGTCCTCGGCACGCTCACCATCCTGCCCGCCGCTCTCGCGGTCCTCGGCCCACGCGCGCTGCGCCGCCGCCCACCACCCGGGCCACGGGCGCTTCGCCACCCACCACCCCCACGGGAAGACGGCTTCTGGACCCGTGCCGGCGGGCTCGTCATGCGCCGCCCGGTCCTGTTCACCGCCCTGGGCCTGCTGATCGTCGGTGTCCTCGCCGCCCCGGCGCTCGGGCTGCGCCTGGGCCTGCCCGACGACCGGGTGCTGCCGCCGAGCGCGTCGACCCGGCAGACGTATGACGTGATGCGCGACGTCCTGCCCACCGAGCCGCAGGACGCACTGCACATCGTCACCGCCTCACCCGACACCGGTGGCTACGCCGCAGCGGTCTCCCGGGTGCCCGGGATCGCCCAGGTCAACTCGGCGGCCGGAGTGTTCGTCGCCGGCGCTCGCACCGGTCCGGCCCCGGCCGGGATCACCGGCACACGCCTGGAGGCCGTGCCCACCCGGGAGGTGCTGTCCGGCACCGGCACGCCCGCCCTGGTCGCCGCGGTCCGCGCGGTCCCGGCGCCGCCCGGCGGTGTCCAGGTCGGCGGCTATCCGGCCGAGCTGACCGACTTCCGGGCCATGCTCACCGAGCGCATCCCGCTGGTCGCGGCGGTGCTGCTGGCCATCTCGTTCGCGGTGCTGTTCGCGATGTCGCGCAGCCTGCTCATCCCGGTCAAGGCGACGATCCTCAACCTGCTGAGCCTGGCCGTGATGTTCGGCGTCCTGGTGACGGTCTTTCAGAACGGTTTCCTGGCCGGCGTTCTCAGCTTCACCCCGATCGGCACGCTCGACCCGGCGTTCCCGATCCTGATGTTCTGCGTCGCCTACGGCCTGTCCATGGACTACGAGGTGTTCCTGCTCTCCCGCATCAAGGAGCGCTACGACGCCACCGGCGACAACACCCGCGCCGTCCTGGAGGGCCTGCAACGGAGCGCCCCGCTGGTTACCGCGGCGGGCACGATCCTGGCCGTGTCGTTCGCCCTCTACGCGACAGGCGAGGTCATGTATCTCCAGATGGTCGGCGTCGGCACCGCGGTGGCCATCCTGGTCGACGCCACCGTCATCCGCGCGATCCTGGTCCCGGCCCTGATGCGCCTGGCCGGGCCGGCCAACTGGTGGCCGTCGGCGGCCCGCCCGGCCCGGTCCGGGGGCAAGCGCCGGCCCGTCCAGGCCGCGAGCCGATGACCGGAGCGGGCAGCGCCCTGCCGTCAGGACCGACGGCAGGGCGGTGCACCGGTCGTTATCGGTGGCGATAGACCTTCGCCGGGTTCAGGTTCTCGATCCGGGCCGGCTCGCCACCGTTCCGGTGGTCAAGCGCACGCGCTGCGCCACTCGCTCATTCCGGCGGTGACCCTGCTCAAGATCAGCGAAACGGTTCCCTCGACGTTCGGTTGCCACCGCGCCGATCAGCTGGCGTCGGCCAGGGCGGCGAGGGCCTGGGCGGCCCGGAAGTACTTGTTGCGGCCCAGCTCACCGATGGTCTTGACGCCGAGGGCCTCGCGGATCAGCTTGCCCCCGGACTCGCTCACACCGGCCAGCGCCTCGACCGGGGCGTCCAGGATCTCCTCCAGGGTCTTGTCCTGGTACGCCTTGTCCAGCACCTTCTGCAGGTCGGCGGTGACAGCCACGTTTTCCTCCACGGAATGTCGACAGTGGATCTTCCGGGCGCGCAGCCTACTTGATCATTTGTGGCGGGTTCCGGGCGGTAGGGTGCCATCATCGGACCAGCGGAAACGACCTGAACGGAGGCTACGGTGAGCGCAACCGAGGCCGGGCTGCTCGACGCCGAGCACCGCTTGCAGCAGGCGCAACGTGACGGCGACGTGGATGTGCTCGCCGGTCTGCTCGACGACCGCCTGATCGCGATCGGGCCGGACGGCACCCGTTTCCGCAAGGATGACGACCTGGACGCGTACCGCTCGGGAAGCTCGAAGATCGACAGCCTGATCGAAGAGGACCTGGAGGTTCTCGTGGCCGGAACCACCGGGGCGACGTTCGCGCTGTGCGCGGTGTCCGGAACCTTCAACGGTGAGCCGTTCGCGGCCCGGCTCCGGTACGCGCGCACCTGGACGTTCGACACCGAGGCCGGCTGGCGGATCGTGGCCGCCCAGCTCTCCCCCGCCTGACCACCCCGCCAGCCGTCGCCCACCGCGGTTTCCGCACCCGCATTCCAGCGGCCAGCGACGGCTGACGGTCCTGCCGTGCGCCCGGCCGCAACTGCGGCCGGGCGTGTGACATGCGAAGCTGTCAGGCGAAGAGGCGGCCCATGTTCTCCGGGGCGAAGAACTCGACCGGCGACGTGACACCCGAGTTGAGGCGGGTGAACGCGTCCATCTTCTCCTGGTTCCCGGCGATCGCCATGACCAGCTGGACCATCTGCTCGTCCGGCGGCTGGAGCGACGCGATGCCCAGGGTCATCTGGTAGAACGGCATCGCCCGGGCGTCGCGACGAGCCTGATAACCGGGCAGGTCATCGTCGGCGATGGCCTCGGCGAGGAGCTCGGCGTCGAGGAACGCGTCGGTGATGCCCTGCGCCGTGATGTAGTCGCGCGAGTAACCGGCGTCCCCGACCAGCGCCCAGCCCGGACCGTACGGAACCCGGAAGTAGTTATGCACCGAAGCGCCGACCCATCGGGTCTCCTGCTTCGCGTCACGGAAACGTTCCGCCCAGGCGGGGGCCGTCTCGAACATCGCCGCGAACGTGCCGTCGATGTCGTTGCGGTGCTCGGCCAGCTCGGAGTGCGGCCAGCCGCCGATGACCATGGTGAGGTCGTCGTTGGTGGGGCACACCGCCCAGCCCCGGCCCGGCCGGCTGTACGCCTCGAACGTGCCGTCCATCGGAAGGTTGCTGAAGTAGGCGTAGTAGCCGACGGTGAGCGGCGGCCGGTCCTCGTAGGCGGGCGCGTTCACCGCCTTCGCGACCACCGAGTTACGCCCGTCGGCGCCGACGACGATCCGGGCGTGCTCGACGGTCCCGTCGAGGCCACGGATGCCGGTGACCCGGCCGTCGTCGTCGACGAGCACCTCCTCGACCGAGTACCCCTCACGGATCTCGGCGCCGGCCGCCGCGGCCGCGTCCAGGAGGATCTTGTCGAGGACGGTGCGGCGGGGTGCGTACGCGAAAGGGTTGTCGGGTGTGCCGGGAGCACCGCCGACGGTGACCGGACCGAAATCCGTGGTGTATCGGCTGATCGGCGGAACGCCTGTCGCGACGACCTGGTCGAGGACGCCCCAGCGGCGGAGCG
Organism: Actinoplanes sp. NPDC026670; assembly: GCF_040638175.1. Lineage (NCBI taxonomy): Bacteria > Bacillati > Actinomycetota > Actinomycetes > Micromonosporales > Micromonosporaceae > Actinoplanes > Actinoplanes sp. NPDC026670. The sequence goes on along the minus strand of NZ_JBEZXU010000029.1, from coordinate 114,797 downwards.
CGGCGACGCCCGGCGGGTGCAGGACGTGAGTCGAAACCGTGTCGCTGGGGAACGTGTCGCGGTCCACGAGCAGAGTCCGGTAGCCACGTTTCGCCAGTAGAGCCGCCAATGGAGACCCGGCCACGCGAGCCCCCACCACGATCACATCGTATGTCGTCATTCTCTCCCCTAGCCGATCTTCAGGCCATAGTGGAGGCTCCCGGAGCGCCTGTCGATGGGCCACCCGGGTCGCATTCGGCGAATCACCCGACAGGTCTGCTCCGACAGGTCGAGGGGCTATTCTCGGCCGCATGCCCAAGCGTCGCTGGATCATCACCGGTGTCGTGGCCGGTCTGCTCGGCCTCGCGATCGGCGCGACCGCGGTGGCCGCCCCGTCGATCGCGGCGATCGCCTGCCCGCAATGCTACGGGCTGTCCAGCCTGGGTGGCGGCGTCTACGCGGAACGCGACGACGAGGCCTACCAACGGATCGTGGCCACGGCCGAGCAGCGGATCAGCGCCTTCTACGGCGACCGGACCTCGGACGCCCGGGTGCTGATCTGCGCGACCAAGGAGTGCTATCAGAGCATCGGCGGCGGCGGGGAGAAGGGGCAGGCGTTCGGCCGGTGGGCGCTCCGGCTGTCCCCGGACGGGGCGAACGAGACCATCGCGACCCACGAGCTGGCCCACATCGAGCTGCACAAACGGCTCGGTTCGGCGTACGAGTCGGTGCCCGACTGGTTCGACGAGGGCCTCGCCGTGCTGATCTCCGACGACGCCCGTTACCTGGATCCGGCGAACGGCGGCAACCGCTGCCGGGTCCCCTACGAGGAGGCGGCGCCGATCATCAGCGCCGACTGGAACACGTTCGGCGAGGCTGGGTCCGACCGCAAGTACCTGCTGGCGGCGTGCGTGGTGACCCACTGGGTGGACGAGCACGGCGGCGCTTCGGGCGTCCTCACCATGATCAGCGACCTGCGGACGGGCCGGAAGTTCAGCGAACTTCAGTGACCCGGTCGGCCCACCTGGCCAGCAGCGCCGGGTCGTGCGAAACGACGAGCACACCCAGTCCGGTGGCCTCCTGTTCTGCGGTGATCACGGCCGCGACCAGCGCCTGCGTGGACGCGTCGAGCATCGTGGTGGCCTCGTCGCACAGCAGGTAGCCGGGCCGGTGCGCCAGGGCTCGGGCCAGGCAGGCGCGTTGCAGCTGACCGTCGCTGACCGCGTGCGGGCGGCGGACCAGCAGGTCGGCGGTCAGTCCGGCCCGGTCGGCGAGTTCGGCGACTCGCCCGGCGATCAGCTCGCGCGGATGCCGGACGGCGCGAAGCGGTTCGGCGATCAGGTCGGCGAGGGTCAGGCGCGGGTCGCTGGCCGCGCGCGGACTCTGAAACAGAACCCCGATTCTGGTACGCACGGACGCCGGCACCCGATGCCGCACCCCGGTGATCCGTTCGCCGTCCAGGGTGACGTGCCCGGCGTCGGGTTCGTGGAGGAGCGCGAGAACCCGCACCAGCGTGGATTTCCCACTGCCGGACGGCCCCCGAAGCCCGACCGTCTCGCCCGCCCCGACGGCCAGCGAAACGCCGTCGAGGACGCGGCGGCCCCGATATCCAGCGCTGACACCATCAGCGACAAGGCTCATCCGGACGTCTCCCCGCTGCTCCGGGCGGCCAGTCTCATGCCGGCACCTCCACGCTGGTATCGACGGCAAGGCTCATGCCGGGCGCCTCCGCTCTGGCATGGAAGGCAAGGCTCATGCCGGCACCTCCGCTCGGGCATGGAAGGCAAGGCTCATGCCGGCACCTCCGCGCTGGTCAGTGGGTGGTGGCAGGCGACCGGCCCGGACGGCTGACTCGCGCACGCATTGGTGACACGGTCGCAGCGCGCCGCGAACGCGCATCCCTCCGGGAGCGCGGTCAACATCGGCGGATGGCCGGCGATCGCCCGAAACTCCCGGTCCGGCAGTGCATTCAACAACCCTCGGCTGTACGGGTGACCCGGCGCCCGAAACAACTCGCCCGCCGCCCGGTGCTCGACGATACGGCCGGCGTACATGACGGCGACGGTGTCGGCGACCCGTTCCGCCGCGGCCAGGTCATGAGTGATCAGCAGAACCGCGGCCCCCTCGTCACATCGCCGCCGAAGCAGGTCGAGGGTGTGATCGACGAGCGGCCGGTCCAGTCCACTGGTCGGTTCGTCGGCGATCAGCAGAGGTGGTTCACCGGCGAGCGCAAGTGCCGTGGCCAGTCGTTGAGCCATGCCACCGGACAACTCGAACGGATACCGCTCCAGATCGACCGAATCGAGCCCCGCCTGTTCGGCCACTTGATCGGCCAACCGGGGATCGCGACCGTGTGCCTTGAGCGTCTCGGTCAGCAGCCGCCGCCCTCGCCGAACAACCGTTAGCGACGTAGCTGGACTCTGCGGAATGAGCCCGATCCGCCGCCCCCGAATAGTGCTGGCCAGCATCTTCTCCCCACACGCAAGCAGATCAACGCACCCGCCCGGCCCGCCCTCGCCCTGATCAATGCGATCAACACGATGCACATCATCAACACGATCCATGCAGTCAACACGATGCACATCGTCAACATGATCAATACGATCAACAGCGGCGGAGGGACGACTACGCGCGAAGAGACGGCTGCGCGAGAACAGAGGGCTACGCGCGAAGGAACGGCTGCGCGCGAAGAGACCGCTACGCGCGAAGGAACGGCCGTGCGAGGCGGGACGGGTGTATGGAGCCGGACGAGTGCCAGCCGGACGAGTGCCTGCGGCAGTGTTGTCAGGGTTGTTGTCAGGGTTGAGGGTCAGGTGGGCCTCGCCCGTCACTGTCGCGTTGGCGGGGAGCAAGCCCAGTAGCGCGTGAGCCAGCACGGACTTGCCGCAGCCGGATTCGCCTACTACGGCGAGGAGTTCGCCCGGGCGTACCGTCAGGTTGAGGTCTGTCACTGCCCTGACCACCGCATCGCGGAGGTGGAAGCGGACCGTCAGACCGGAAATGGTCAGCAAGTTGGTCATAGGTTCAGCTCCGCCCGGACTCGGGGATCCAGATGATCACGCCAGCGGGCGGCCAGCGCCGCGATGGCCAGGGTGACCACGACGATGACCGCGCCGGGGACGATGCTCGCCCACCAGGCGCCGGTCAACAGTGATCGCTGACCGTCGTTGATCATGTTGCCGAGGGACGCCAGGTGTGGTGGCAGGCCCAGGCCGAGGAAGCTCAGGGACGTCTCGTGCCACACCGCGTGCGGGATCATCAGGGTGGTGGCCAGGGCGATCCGGGGAAGCACATGCGGCAGCAGGTGCCGGGTGAGGACCCGGGCCCGGCTGGCTCCGCCGGCGATGGCGGCGTCGATGAACGGGCGGGTGCGCAGCGACAGCAGTTCGGACCGGACGATCCGGGCGGTGGACAGCCAGTGGGTGAGGCCGATCGACAGGATCACCGCGCCCAGGCTGGGCCGGAGCATCGCCACGATGAAGATGCCGAGCAGCAGATGCGGCAGAGCGGCGATGGTGTCGACGACCCGCATCAGCGTCCGGTCGGCCCAGCCGCCGAGCAGACCGGCTAGCCCGCCGACGAGTCCGCCGATCAGGGTGGCGGCGAGGGCCGCGACGACACCCACCAGCAACGAGACCCGCAGACCGTAGATGCTGCGGTGCAGGACGTCGCGGCCGAGATCGTCGGTGCCGCCGGGATGGGTGAGCGACGGCGGCAGGGCGACCCGGTCGAGGGCGACGGCGCTCTGGTCGAGCGGGGCGATCAGCGGCACGAGAAGCGCCGCGCCGACGGCCAGGCCGAGTACCAGGGCAGCGATCAGGGTGCCGGCCCTCAGCCGCAGCCGGCGGGCCGGCCCGCGCTGGCTGGACACCCTGGTCCGGCTGGACGCCCTGGGCCGGCGAGGCAACCTGGGCCAGCGTGGCGCCCCAGACCAGCGGGACAACCCAGACCAGCGGGACGCCCCAGACCAGCGCGACAACCCAGGCCAGCGTGGCGCCCCAGACCGGCGGAACAACCCAGACCAGCGGAACGCCCCAGACCAGCGCGACAACCCGGGGCGGGCAGGGGGCCGGGGCTGCTGGACGGGGGACTCGGTTTCCGGAGCCAGGTCAGCCATCGATGCGCACCCGGGGATCGGCGGCCGTATAGGCCAGGTCGGTGACGAGGTTGGCGGTGAGCACCACCGCTGTGGTGATCAGGGTGATCGCGGCCAGCAGCGGGAAGTCGCTGCCGAGGGCCGCCTGCACGCTGACCGCACCCAGACCCGGCAGCGAGAACACCGTCTCGACCAGGACCGAACCGCCGACGAGTTCGGGCAGATGGGTGCCGACCAGGGTGAGGAACGGCAGCAGGCCGGTCCGCAGGGCGTGCCCGAACAGCACGGTCCGGCCGGTGAGGCCGCGGGCCCGGGCGGCGAGCACGTGGTCCTCGCGCAGGCTTTCGGCGACCGAGTCGCGGACGAACAGCAGGAACCACGGGGCCTGGGAGATCGCCAGCACCGTCACCGGCAGCACCAGATGGTGCGCGACGTCGGCGAACGACGTCGAGGTGGCGGTCACGTCGGTCAGGCCGCCGGCCGGGAACCAGCCGAGGGCCAGCGAGAACACCGCGATGGCGGCGAGCGCGAGCCAGAAGACCGGCATCGACTCGACGGCGTACGCGGCCGCGCGCACCCCACGGTCAAGCAGTCCGCCCGGCCGGTGGGCCGCGATCGTGCCGAGCAGCAGGCTGCCGGCCAGCACCACGGCGAGCGTGATCCCGATCAGCAGCAGCGTCCAGCCGGCCCGCGCGGCGAGCACCTCGGTCACCGCCTGATGCCGAGAGGTGGACCAGCCCAGGTCGCCCTGAAGCAGGTTGCCGAGCCAGCGGACGTACTGGACCGGCAGCGGATCGTCGACACCCCAGTTCTCCCGGATCTGCTGGAGGTTCTCCTCGCTCATGGTGAAGGCGGCGGCGCCCGCGTACTGCTTGGCCGGGTCCACCGGGGACGCCGCTCCGAGCAGGAACATGCCGGCGCTGGTGAGGAACAGCACCGGCAGCGCGAACGCGAGCCGCCGCCGGATCACCTTGATCACTTGCGGGTCCAGGTGTGGATGTTCCACCACAGGCTGTTGGCGACGTCGTGCTCGTGGGCCTCGACCCGCGGGGTGACCCCGGCGACGTCGTCGCGGACCAGGTAGGTGTGCTGGAGGTAGGTGAGGAACACCCACGGCGCGTCAGCGGCGAGCTGCTGCTGGAAAGTGGCGTAGGCGGCTTTGCGCTTCTCCGGGTCGGCGTTGTCGCGGCCGTCCTGGAGTGCCCGGTCGGTGACGTCGGACTTGTACGAGCCCGGGTTGAAGAAGCCCTGCCCGGCGAACTGCCCGCCGAACAGCTTGTAGGAGACGAAGTCCGGGTCGTACGGCGTGCCCCAGCCCATGATCAGGGCGTCGTCCTTCATCCGCGGCTCGATGGCGTCCCAGGTCAGGCCCTCCGGCTTGACCTCGATGCCGGCCTTCTTGGCGTCGGCGGTGACCGCCAGGGCGAGTTCCTTGCGGAGACTGTCGGTGGCCGGGTACATCAGGGTGAACTCGGCACGCTGCCCGTTCTTCGCGCGGATGCCGTCGGCGCCGGCGACCCATCCGGCGGCGTCGAGGTCGACCGGGGCGGGTTCGGACGCCACGTGGAACGGTGAGGTGGGCGGCACCGGCCCGTAGGCGGGTTCGCCGGCCCCGGCGAGCACGCCGGTGACCATGGCCTTGCGGTCCACTGCCGCGTTGAGCGCCTTGCGGATCGTGACGTCCCCGGTGACCGGGTCGCCCATCGGGAGCATGACACCGCGGTAGTCGGCGGTCGGTACCTTGTGCACGGTGAAACCGGCGAAGCCGGTGGCCAGTTTGGGCGCCAGCTCGACGGCGTCGAACTCGCCGGCCCGGGCCCGCTGCGCGCGGACGTTGTCGTCGGCGACGAACGCGACGATCACGCTGCGGTTGGCAGGCTTGCCGCCCCACCACGCGTCGTTGGCGGCCAGCACCAGCCGGTCCCCGGGAGTCCACGAGGTGACCTGGTACGGCCCGGTGCCGACCGGTTTCTGGTTGAAGCCGGACTTGTTCACGTCCTGGCCGCGCAGCGCCTTGGCCGGGACGATGCCGAGGGCGAGCCGCTGCAGGAACGGGGCGTAGGCGTATTTCAGCGTGAAGACCACGGTGGACGGGTCCGGGGCGGTGACGCCGGTGAGCATGTCCAGGTCGGAGCGGAGCGTCGAGTCGACGGCGGGGTCGAGCACCGAGGTGTAGGTGAAGACGACGTCGTCGGCGGTGAGCGGGCTGCCGTCGTGGAAGGTGACACCGGTGCGCAGCTTCGCGGTGACGGTCCGCCCGTCGGCGGAGACGGTGGGCAGCTCGGCGGCGAGGGCCGGGGTGAGGGTGTTGCCCGCGTCCCGGGCGACCAGGCCGTCGAAGATGAGGGAGGCGCCGTCGGTGCCGTAGCCCAGCACCGGGTTGAGGGTGTCCGGCTCGCCGGAGGTGGCGACCACGAAGGTGTCACCGGCCGAGGTGGAGCCGGTGCTGTCCGGGTTGGAGCAGGCGGTCAGGGCCAGCACGGCGGCGGCGGTGATCCCCAGGAGACGAAGCATGTCGCCATCCTTGATTAGTTGCACATTGTCGGCAATAAGAAGGTGATCAGTCCGACGGTTCTATTGCAACTTTGTGGCAACTACTGAAGGATGGGCGGAAGAACGCAGCGAAAAGGGGCGTCCCGCCGCGATGATCCAGCAGCCGGGACGCCCCTTTGCGTGTTCAGGCCCGGGCGTACCTCGGCACGTACTCCTGGCCGGAGATCTTGCCGATCGCCGCCATGATCGCCTCGGTGGCGGCGCGCCGCTCACGGGCGTTCTCCGGGTCGGTCGCGATCGCCGCGAGCTGCACCGGCTTGCCGAAGACGACCCGGACCCGGGCCGGCCGCGGGACCACCGAGCCCGGCGGCAGCACCCGGTCGGTGCCGAACATCGCCACCGGCACCACCGGCGCCCCCGACTTCAACGCCAGCCACGCCACCCCGGTGCGGCCGCGGTAGAGCCGCCCGTCCGGCGAACGGGTGCCCTCCGGGTAGATCGCGAACGCGTTCCCCCGGTTGAGCACGTCGAGACAGGTGTCGAGCGAGGCGACCGCGGCCCGCTTGTCGTCCCGGTCCACCGCGACCTGCCCGTCCCGCGACATGAACCAGGACACGAACCGCCCGAACGGCCCCTTCCCGGTGAAGTATTCGGCTTTCGCCATGAAGGTGACGTGCCGGGCCACCGCCATCGGCAGGAACGTCGAGTCCGTGATGGAAAGGTGGTTGGAGGCCAGCAGCAACGGCCCGTCGGCCGGCACGTGCTCCGCCCCCTCCACCCGCATTCGAACGACCCTCTTGACCAGTTCGTACACGTCCGCCCTCTCCGTGAACCCCGCTGACCCATGTCATTCTCGTCGGCTCGTACAACCGTGGGGGGTCGTACGCCTTACCAACTGCTACACGCCACCGATGGCCTCGGTGATCGCCTGGATGAGGTGGGTCGCGATCACCTGCCGATCGGTCTGCACCACGATGGTCGGGCCGAGACCGAGCGGCTCGGCCTCCGCGGCCCACCGCGGCCAGTCCTCAGAAAAACGACGATCATCCTGATGTACGGCGTGCCGGCCCCGATTCCGGTAGCGTTCGGCGGCCACCTCGGGCGGCACCGAACACCAGATCTCGACCGTGCTGCGTGCGCCGGACCGGGCCACCCCCTCGGCCACATACCCCAGGTCCCGCGGCCGGAACCACCAGCTCTCCAGGATGACCACCCCGGGTGTGGCGGCCGCCAGCTCCCACATCAGCTGCGCGGCGAGCGGGCCGAGAACACCCGGCGGCACCCCTGGCACGGCGCCGGCCATCGCCTCTTTCAAGGCGTCCTTACCGATCAGCGGTACGCGCAGCGCGGACGCCAGCCGCCCGGCGAGAGTGCTCTTGCCCGAGCCGGGAAGCCCGTTGATCAGTATCAGCCGGTGCGCCACAGACTGCATGTTGTCACCCGGGCGCCGCTCCGGGCAGTGATCACGCGGACAGGATGCGGTCCTCCCCCGCGTCCAGGCCCCGCCACACCGGCCGGCTGCGGCACTCGGCCATCACCGCCCAGCGGGCGACGACCCGGCCCAGGTCGGCGACGAACTCGTCGACGACCTCCTTGGTCACGCCGGGCATGCAGATGATGTGGCAGAAGTCGCCGTCGACCGACAGCACCCAGCCGAACTCGGCGGTCAGCGCGGCCGGCGGGGTCTGCAGCACCACGGTGAACGCGTCCGGGTGACGGTAGACCGGCCAGCCGATCGAACTGATCCGCTCCACCGCGTAGGCGGCGATCCGCCGGGCCCGCAGCGCCCGCGCCTGGTGCCCGTTACGCCCGTAGACGGCGATGGCCGTCCACAGCAGGGCCGCCGCCTGCCCGCAGCGGGAACCGAGGACGGTGCTGTCCAGGGTGGCGGTGTAGCTGATGTGCTCGCCCCGCTCCACCCGGACGCTGTCGCGCATCACCACGACACCGCACGGAATCGGCGTGCCGAGGAACTTGTGGCCGGAGATGGCGACGCTGTCGACCGGGCTGCCGGCGCCCAGGCCGAGCATCCCGTCGAGCGCCAGCGGGATGCCCGACAGGGCGGCGTCGACGTGCACGTGGCGGCGGGTCACGCCGTACTCGTCGAGGATCCGCTCGATCCGGTCCGGCTGGTCGACCGCCTCCCACAGGGTGGTGCCGGCGGTGGCCACCACGATCGCGGGACGCCCCGAGTGCCGGGCCACCAGCTGCTCGAAGTGGCCGTAGTCCATCTCGCCGTACCAGCTGTCGCGGACCAGGGCGACGTCGTGCGGGTGGATGCCGAGCAGCGCGGCGGTCTTACGGATCGAGTAGTGGCTGGCGTGCGTCAGGTAGAGCACCGCGTCCGGGTAGCGGTCACGGGCGACCCGGAGCGCGGCGATGTTGCTCTCGGTGCCGCCCGAGGTCACGTACCCCCAGCGGTCGTTCTGCGGCAGTCCGACGACGTCGGCGAACCACCTGATGACCTCGACCTCCAGCGCGTTGGTGTGCGCCGCCCCCGACGGGGCCGTCCCGGGATCACCGACGTTGTTGAAGAGCCGGGTGAACAACCCCTGGGTCCGGCTCCAGTCGATGTCGGTGGCCGCCGGGAACCCGATGGTCCGGCGCTGCGCCTGATCCGCGCGGGCGATCAGCATCGTCATCACGGCGTCGACATCGGCCAGGCCGGGGGCCCGGTCCAGCCGCAAGGCTTCGGACCAGTCCCCCGGCCATATCGCAGGCGCGTCCACCGGATTCACCAGACCTGGCCGTGTGGGTTCAGGTGGTCGGCGAGGGTCTTCGCCAACTCCTGGAACGCCGGCCACGCCTGGCGCAGCTGACCGCCGAAGCGTTCCGGCACGTTCTGGGTGGTGGAGTAGACCTGCGTCGCGTCGAGCGGGTTGTTGCAGATCAGGTCGTTACCCCGGCCGCGTTTGTTGTCGTCGCGGACCACCCTTATCTCCGAACCGTCGACGAGCAGCGCCGCCCCCTCACCGGGTACGTAACTCATCGCCTGGAGACTGCTGATGCCCGAGCTGAGCAGGACCGGCACCACGTCGTACCACTGCCGGGTGTCGGTGTTGAGGGTTTCCATGCCGATCCCGACGTAGCGGGTCGGTGTCGACGGGCGCTGTATGTCGCCGACGTTGACCATCAGATAGTCGGGGTCACGCGGATCCCACACCCGGTCGGCCTTCTCGTGCTGGGTGATGAAGGTCTGCGCGGTGGCGTTCAGGCCGGTCAGGAACGCGACCAGGTTGTCGTACTCGGGGCCGGCGTAACCCCACCGGGAGGCGCTGAGCACCTGGTAGCCCAGGTGCTGCGAGGGCGCCTCGGTGATGAAGAAGAGAGTCACGCCGTGCGGGGCCAGCGGCTGGTCCCGGGAGTGCAGCCGCTCCAGCGCCCGGGTGACGTGGATGGCGTTGATCCCGCGCAGGCTGGTGCCGGCGCTGTGCCGCAGGTACGCCCAGCGCCGGTCCTCCGGGGACGGGCCGTTCTGCGGCTGCTGCCACTGCTGCGGCGGCGGCTGCGGAGTCGCGTGCTGGTGCCAAGCCGGTGGCTGCTGCTGCGGGTACTGCTGGGTCGGGTACTGCTGGGTCGGGTACTGCTGGGACTGCTGCTGCGGTGGGACGGACGGCCCCCAGGGTGGGGTCGAGGAGCTGTCGTCCCAGGAGGGCTGAGCATGTCGGCCGGGGAAGTTGTACGACATGGGGTCTCGGTTTCCCTTCGCTGGCTCAGAGGTCGATGCGGTCGGGAACCGCGTACACGCTGGGCACGCCGTGACTGATGCCCTCGTAGACCTGTGGCCGGGAGCGGCGCAGGAGGATTGCCCGGAAGACGCCGGCGATCGCGGCGGCGACGAGGAGGGCGGGCATGGTGTACGGCGCCAGTGAGCCGGGCTCGGCGCCGGCCAGGGCGTCGAGCTGAAGGAGCATGGTGACCAGGATGGCGATGCCGAAGGCCAGCCCGAACAGCGGCGCGACGGTGGTGGCCCAGCCGCTCTCGCCGGAGTCGGAGTTACGGGCGAAGTAGCGCAGGGCCGCCGCCGCCGAGACGATCAGCAGAGCGAGCAGGCCCATCGCGCCGACGGTGCTGGCCCAGCTGAACAGGGTGGTGGCCGGGTCGGCGCCGGAAATCGCCCACACCAGCACCACGACGGCGGCGAGCGCGTTCTGGGCCCGGCTCGCGCCGACCGGGGCGTCGGCCGCGGTGCCGGCGCCGGTGCGGTACAGGAACTGGTGCAGGACCTGCTCGCGGCTCATCGCGAAGGCGTACCGATTGATGATGTTGTGGAAGCTGATCAGCGAGGTGAGGATGGCCAGGACCAGGATGACCAGGCCGAGGATGCCGAAGACCGGGTGCACCCGGTCGGACAGCAGCGTCACCGGCAGGTTCGCGTCGGCCTTGGCGGCGCCGGCCACCTCGCCGGTGCCGGTCGCGGCCTGCATCGCCCACGCCGCGGCGGTGTAGACCGCGATGAGGCTGAGCGCGCAGATCATCATGCCGCGGCTGATCGCCCGGCCGCGCTTGCCCTCGCCGCTGTCCTCCTCCTCGATGAACGCGGCCATGCCCTCGGGGCCGGTGTAGGCGGCCAGGGTGAGGGCGACGGCGAGACCGAGGCCGGGGACGCTCAGGCCGGCCGGGTCGAAGGCGGCGGTCGGGATGCCGTTCTGCGCGTCGACGAACCCGAAGACGATGAACAGGCCGACGACCAGGAGCGAGAGCACCAGCACGCCCATCACGATCTGGGTCGACAGGACGATCCGGCGGGTGCCCAGGACCGTCACGACACCGATCGCCACGGCGGCGAACAGCCACCACGCCCCGACGCCGGTGATCCCGGACATGATCGAGCCGAACAGTCCGTAGAGGCTGATCTGCAGAGCGTTGTACGCGAGCAGGGCGACGAAGCCGGCCGCGACGCCGCTCGTCGCGCCGAGCCCGCGGGCGGTGATGGCGTAGTAGGGGGCCGAGTGCGGCACTGCGCGGACCATGGCGGTGTATCCGACGAGCAGCAGGGTGACCACGCCGCCGACCAGGGCGAAGAGGAGGGGAAGCGCGGTCACCTCGGAGTTGGCGTAGGTGGCGACGATACCGCCGACGAGGACGACCATCGGGGCGGACGTGGTGGCGCCCAGTGCCCAGGCAGCGCCCGCGGTGACCGTGCGGCGGGCCATGGCCGCGGCTACTGTAGCCATATTTGTCTATCTCCTTGAGGGGGGAAGGAGTCAGCAGGAGAGTTGTCCTTTGTGGACGAAGCCAGAAGAGTAGTTGGTCCTGTTCAGCCTCCTTCGCGAGGGTCGTGCCCACAGTTGATCAACTGAGCCGGAAGAACCTTACGTGGTGAAGAACGGGTATGGCTATCAGTGACGTTCAATGCACTCCGTGCACGCTGATCACCTTGGGTTACGTTCCCGGCCGGTAACCTCGCACCCGGCCTGCACACTCTCCGTTGCGCGCAGGAATCCGGATCCGGCACCAGGCACCACTAGCAGGAATCCGTCGACAGCGCCTGCGTGGGCGATGGAAACCGATTTTCAGCGCTGAAAGAATCGTCGACCACAGACCGTGACATCACTTTTGCATCTCAGCGCATAGGATTTCCGGACCGAAACTCATGTGTCGGTGAATTCAACTGATGAATGAATGACCGGAGGCCGCCGATGCGGGTCCACCACCTCAACTGCGGCACCATGCGGCCGGCACTGACACCGGGCGGGCTGGTCTGCCACGTCCTGCTCGTCGAGACCGGCGACGGCCTGCTGCTCGTCGACTCCGGCTTCGGCCTCCAGGACGCGGCCGACCCGGCACGCCGGATCGGCGTGGCACGCCACCTCATCAAACCGGTCCTGGACGTCTCCGAGACGGCGTTGCGGCAGGTGGAGCGTCTCGGTCACGATCCCGCAGCGGTACGCGACATCGTGCTCACCCACTTCGACGTCGACCACGCGGGCGGGCTGGCCGACTTCCCGCACGCACGGGTGCACCTGACCGCCGCCGAGTCGGACGCCGCACAGCGCCCGCGCACCGCCAACGAGCGGTACCGCTATCCGGCCGCGCAACGCTCGCACCGCCCCCAGCTGGTCGAACATGATCCGGCGTCGGGTGACGGGTGGCGTGGTTTCGCCTCGGCCATCGAGGTACGGCCCGGTGTCGTGCTGATCGGCCTGGCCGGGCACACCCGGGGGCACGCGGCGGTGGCGGTCGACGCCGGGGACCGCTGGATCCTGCACGCCGGGGACGCCTTCTACCACCGTGGCCAGGTCGACGGGGCCACACCCAGCCCCCGAATGCTGGTCGCCTCGGAACGGATGATCGCCTACGACCGCGCCCTGGTCCGGGCCAACCACGCCCGCCTGGCCGAACTCTGGTCCACCGCCACCCCCGACCTGACGATCATCAACGCCCACGACCCGGAGCTGCTCCACCGAGCCCGCGCCACCTAGCCGCACCCCGTGCGTGCCACGCTGCGGCGCGGATCGCGCCACAGGTCACCACGCGGAAAGGGCGGAGCCCGGCCTGCCGTGTGGCGGGCCGGGCTCCGGTTCGATGCGGTCAGGGCGTCAGCAGGCTGCCTCGACGACCTTCGGCTTGCCGCTCGTGGTGGCCGGGACGGTCACGCAGGCGACGCTGGTGCCCGAGTTGACCTGGGCGACGCCGGTGCGCACCACCTTGATCTTGATGTCGCCGAAGGCGGTCTCGTCGGCGGCCTGCTTCAGGTACTTGGCGGGCTTGCCACCCTCGGCGAGCGCGGAGAGCACGGCCTGCTGGCCGACCAGTTCCGCCCACACCTTGGCGTCGCTGCCGCCGGTGCCACCCGTGCCGAGACCGGCGCCGCCGAGGCCGCCGAGCGCCTCGAAGATCGGGGCCAGGTCGAGCTTGGTCGCGTCGGCCGGGGCGGTGATCTCGGCGCCGGTGGAGATCTCCACGCGGACCGAGGCGCGGCCGGTGGCGCCCTCGACGAACTGGAGGAAGTTGACCTCGAACGCCTTGAACTTGCCGTTGTCGATCCACAGGTCCAGCACGATCGGCTTCTCGGCCGGCGGGCTGTCGAGCTCACCCTCGAGCGCCTCGTCCAGGATCGAGGCCTGCTCCTTGGTGGCGATCTTCTCGAGCGCCTCGACGAAGCGCTTGACCTCGGCATACGCCTTGGTGGTGGTCGTGGTGACGGTCAGGTGCGTCTCGTCGGCCGCGTCCCGGACCACGTCGGCGCCCTCGAGCAGGTTCTCCGCGCTGGTCTTCAGCTCGGCGGCGACCTTGTCGTTGTCGGCCTGGCTGGTCGCGCTGGGCGTGATGCCGAAGCCGGCTTCCTGGGTGAACTTCTCGACGTCGGACGCGGCGATCGACACCCAGCCGCCGTTGATCAGCTTGTCGACACCGGGAACCTCGGCGCTCGCCTCGGCGGCGATCTCGTCGACCTCGGCCGCGGTGGCGCCGAACTTGGTCGCCAGGTCCTTGACCGGGATCTTGATGTACGCGACCTGGTCGACGACCCGGATCTCGGCGCCGGTGACGCCGTCGATGGTGGCGTTGATCAGCGCCTTGTCGTCGGTGACACCCTCACCGGCCTTGTCCCAGGCGACGGTGAACGACGAGTTGTAGAGCTTGCGCAGGATGTCGGCGTCCTCGTCGGTGAAGCCCTCCTCAGCGGTGGACTCCTTCTTCGCGACGGCGATCAGGTCGTCGACGCTGCCGCCCGCCTTGATGGTGAAGCCGACCTTCTCCGCGGCGCCGAGGTCCTCCGCGGCCTTCTTCAGCTCGAGCTTCGGCTCCAGCTGCTGGATCTGCTTCGCGCACCCGACCGTGAGGGTCAGGGCGGCGATGCCGGCGACCGCGCCGGCCACAAAGCGCTTCATGCGCAGAGATCTCCATTCGAGAGGTCAGACGGCACTCCCCCGGTGCCGCGAATTGGCAGTGTACGAGCACCCGCCAACTCGATGCGCGTCAATTCCACCGATCAGGGTCGTCCGGCGGCCCAGTCGCTCCATGCGGCGCGCCAATCCCGGCCTTCCGACCGGTGCCGCCAGGCCTCCTGGGCGGTTGCGCTGGGCACGTCCGGAGCCAGGCCGGTGACCCGCAGGAGGATCTCGGAGATCGCCTGTTCTCGCAGGTCAGCGTCGTCTCGGAACCAGGCCGCCGCGTGCTGGAGGCTGGACACGAGATGCTCCATGTCGCCTATCGCCCGCTCCGCACGCTCCGCATCCCGATCGTCACTGAGATCCATTTGCCGTAGTAGCGCGGCCTGCCGCAATTCGCCCGCGTAAACCGGCGAAACCGGCATCGGGCCACCCTCGGCGAGCCATTTCAAGTGCTCAATATCACGACACAGAATGGTCTCGATCAGAACACGATGCGGTTCGCCCGCAGGAATGGGCTCGGGATTGTAGGGCGGGAGTTCCACCGGGGGCACGGTGGCCAGCCGGTCGAGCATCGGCGCCGGGTCGGTCAGCGTCACCACGGCCACCGGATCGGCGTCCCAGTCGCGGCTGAGCACGGTGATCCGTACCCCATCATGGGTCTGGCATCTCGTCGCCTGCCACCGGTCGCCGGCCCGCAACGTCTCGGCCCGCTGCGGCCAGCCGTCGACCAGGATCGTCGCCGGCGGCGACGTCCAGGCGAGGTCGGCGAACCGGACCCCGTCTCGCCCGACGAGCTGTTCCAGCAGCAGGCGCAGCGGCGCCGAGTGGCCGCGCGCGGATTCGACCTGGACCCACGCCGGACCCGGATACTCCACCCGGACCGCGGTGATCTCGCCGTCGCTCTCCTCGAGGTTGCCGAAGAGGGCGTCGGCCGGTTCCACGGCGGCGGCCAGCGCGAAGACACGCAGGCCGCTGCCGTGGATCTCCCGGGTGATCCGGGCCGTCTGCTCAGCGAACCGTTCCTGCCGTCTCTCCGAGAGGCTCCCCATCGAGGCAGGCTAATCCATCTCAGGCGCCGACGTAGTCCGCCAGGTGCTCGCCGGTCAGCGTGGAACGGGATTTCACCAGGTCGGCCGGGGTGCCCTCGAAGACGACCAGGCCGCCGTCGTGGCCGGCGCCGGGGCCCAGGTCGATGATCCAGTCGGCGTGCGCCATGACCGCCTGGTGGTGCTCGATGACGATCACCGACTTGCCCGCCTCGACCAGCCGGTCCAGCAGGCCGAGCAGCTGTTCCACGTCGGCCAGGTGCAGGCCGGTGGTCGGCTCGTCGAGCACGTAGACACCGCCCTTGTCGCCCATGTGGGTGGCCAGCTTGATCCGCTGCCGCTCACCGCCGGACAGCGTGGTCAGCGGCTGGCCCAGGGTGAGGTAGCCGAGACCCACGTCGACCAGGCGTTTCAGGATGGCGTGTGCGGCCGGGATCCGGGCCTCCCCCGCGGCGAAGAACGGCTCGGCCTCGGTCACCGGCATGGCCAGTACCTCGCTGATGTCCTTGCCGCCGAGCTTGTAGTCGAGCACCTCGGCCGCGAACCGCTTGCCCTCGCACTCCTCGCACGGGCTGGCCACCCCGGCCATCATGCCCAGGTCGGTGTAGGTCACCCCGGCGCCCTTGCAGGTCGGGCAGGCGCCCTCGGAGTTGGCGCTGAACAGGGCCGGTTTCACCCCGTTGACCTTGGCGAAGGCTTTGCGGATCGGTTCGAGCAGGCCGGTGTACGTGGCCGGGTTGCTCCGCCGCGACCCGCGGATGCCGGTCTGGTCGATCGCCACCACGCCGTCGCGCTTGGCGACCGAGCCGTGGATCAGCGAGCTCTTGCCGGACCCGGCCACCCCGGTCACCACGACCAGCACGCCGAGCGGGATGTCGACGTCGACGCCCTGCAGGTTGTGGGTGGAGGCGCCGCGGATCTCCAGGGCCTCCGTGGAGGTGCGGACCGACGGCTTCAGCTTCGACCGGTCGTCCAGGTGACGGCCGGTGATCGTGCCGCTGGACCGGAGGCCCTCGACCGTACCCTCGAAGCAGATCTCGCCGCCGGCCGTGCCGGCGCCCGGACCGATGTCGACCACCCGGTCCGCGATGGCGATGGCCTCGGGTTTGTGCTCGACCACGAGCACCGTGTTGCCCTTGTCGCGCAGGCGCAGGAGCAGCTCGTTCATCCGCTGGATGTCGTGCGGGTGCAGCCCGATGGTCGGCTCGTCGAAGACGTAGGTGACGTCGGTCAGCGCCGATCCGAGGTGCCTGATCATCTTGGTGCGCTGGGCCTCGCCGCCGGAGAGTGTGCCGGCCGGCCGTTCCAGGGAGAGGTAGCCGAGGCCGATCTCGACGAACGAGTCGAGGGTGGCCTGCAACTTCTCCAGCAGCGGGGCGACCGACGGCTCGTCCAGGCCGCGCACCCAGCCGGCCAGGTCGCTGATCTGCATCGCGCAGGCGTCGGCGATGCTCACGCCCTTGATCTTGGAGTTGCGGGCGTGCTCGGCCAGCCGGCTGCCGTCGCACTCCGGACAGGTGGTGAAAGTGATCACCCGTTCCACGAAGGCCCTGATGTGCGGCTGCATCGCGTCGACGTCCTTGGACAGGAACGACTTCTGGATGCCGGGGATCAGACCCTGGTAGGTCAGGTTGATCCCGTCCACCTTGATCTTGGTGGGCTCCTTGTGGAGCAGGTCGTGCAGCTCACGCTTGGTGAACTTGCCGATCGGCTTGTCCACGTCGAAGAAGCCGCAGCCCCGGAAGATCCGGCCCATCCACCCTTCCATGCTGTAGCCGGGGATCGCGATGGCGCCCTCGTTTATGGACTTCGTCTCGTCGTACAGCTGGGTGAGGTCGAAGTCGTTGACGTTGCCCCGGCCCTCGCATCGGGGGCACATGCCGCCGGTGATGCTGAAACTGCGCCGCTCCTTGACGGTGGTGCCGGCCTTCTCGATGGTCACCGCCCCGGCGCCGGAGATCGAGGCGACGTTGAACGAGTACGCCTGCGGGGAACCGATGTGCGGGTCACCCAGCCGGCTGAACAGGATGCGCAGCATCGCGTTGGCGTCGGTGGCGGTGCCGACCGTGGAACGCGGGTCGGACCCCATCCGTTCCTGGTCGACGATGATCGCCGTGGTCAGGCCCTCCAGCACGTCCACGTCCGGCCGGGCCAGGCTGGGCATGAACCCCTGCACGAAAGCGCTGTACGTCTCGTTGATCAGCCGCTGCGACTCGGCCGCGATCGTGCCGAAGACCAGCGAGCTCTTCCCCGAGCCGGACACCCCGGTGAAGACGGTGAGCTGGTGTTTCGGGATCTCGACACTGACGTCCTTGAGGTTGTTGACCCGGGCGCCGTGCACCCGGATCGAGCGATGGGCGCTCAACAGTTGTTCTCCCCCCTGAGAAAACTCAGCTGTCCTGGAGCAGGCCGAGCACGTTGCCGTCGGGATCGGTCACGGTCGCCACCCGGCGCCCGGGGCCGACCTCCTTCGGAGCCTCGGCGACGGTCGCGCCGGCCGCGGTCAGCTCGGCAAGCTTGGCATCGATGTCGGACACGTGCCAGTAGGCCACCGTCTGCTTCGGGCCGCCCGGCACCAGGCCGATGTGCTGACCGGCGACGTCGTAGCCGACGTAGTAGGGGCTGTCGGCGCTCGGCGGGGTGTCCAGCAGCGCGGTGTAGACGGCTTTCGCCTTCTCCAGGTCGGTGACCGGGTGCAGGACGGTCTTGATGCCTTCGTTCGTCATGCCAGTCACGCTATGTGGTCGCCGACCGGCCGCGCTTCTTGATTCCTGATCAGGATCAGTTGGAGGTCAGCTGGTTGATCCGGACCATGTTCCCCGCGGGGTCACGGAACGCGCAGTCACGCACCCCGTACGGCTGGTCGGCCGGCTCCTGGACCACCTCGGCCCCGGTGGCCTGCAACCTGTCGAAGGTCTCCGCCAGGTCGGTCGCGCCGAGCACGATCCCGGCGTAGCTGCCCTTGGCCATCAGCTCGGCGATGGTGCGGCGCTCGGCGTCGGTGATGCCGGGGTCGGCGGCCGGCGGGGTGAGCACGATCGAGGTCTGCGGCTGGCCGGGCGGGCCGACGGTGATCCAGCGCATGTCGCCATAACCCACGTCGTTGCGCACCTCGAAGCCGAGGCCGTCGCGGTAGAACTCCAGGGACTTCTCGTGGTCGTCGGTGGGCAGGAACGCGGAATGGATGACGAGGCTCATGCTGGACGGCTCCTGACCGGTCGGGTCGCCTGTTTCACCACACAGCCCGGCAGGCCTTCGACCGGACCGGACGGCATCCGACGGTACGCCCCCGGGGAGATGCCCACCAGCTCGGTGAACCTGGTGGTGAACGTGCCGAGTGACGAGCAGCCGACCGCGAAGCAGACCTCGGTGACGCTCAGATCACCCCGGCGCAGCAGGGTCATCGCCCGCTCGATCCGGCGGGTCATCAGATAGCTGTACGGCGACTCGCCGAACGCCGCCTTGAACTGCCGGCTCAGGTGCCCGGCGGACAGGTGCACGTGCCGGGCCAGCGCCTCGACGTCGAGCGGCTGGGCGTAGTCGCGGTCGATCCGGTCGCGGACACGGCGCATCAGCACGAGCTCGCGCAGCCGGGCGTCGGTCACCGGCCCAGAGTAGTTCGTCCGCCCTTCGCCGGAGCGCTACCGGAAAATGTGAAGAATCTTTTAAATTCACGTCCACCGATACTAGGAGGACGTGTGCTCATCATCCGCTCACTGGCGGCCGGCGCCCTGGTCGCGGCGGCTCTGGCCACCCCCGCGCAAGCGGCGCCCAGCCGGGCCGAGATCGCGCTCCGCTGGGCCCCGATCCACTACCAGGACGTCGACACGACCGGCTCGCACGCGCTCGCCGGAAAGAGCGACTACATCACGCGGTACGACTTCGACGGGAACCTGAACGGCCGGGACAACTGGGACAACGCCGGGACGAACACTGACGCGGCCGTCTACTACTCGGTGCTGGAGACCAGCACCCACTACTACCTGACGTACCTGTTCTTCCACCCGCGCGACTGGATCGACCACCCGTTCTTCGAGACCGAGCACGAGAACGACGGGGAAGGCGTGCTGGAGATCGTCGAGAAGGACGGCTCGGAGTACGGCAGCCTCAAAGGCGCGGTCACCGTGGCGCACAGCGACTTCTACTCGTACAAGCCGGCGTCCAGCGGGTGGGCCAACGGGGCCGAGACCATCGACGGCACCCTCCAGTTGCAGTCGTCGCCGCACGACTCGTTCCAGCACCCGGTGACCGCGCAGGAGCGGGGTGGGCACGGGCTCAAGGCGTGGCCGCAGTACAACATCGACGGCGACGGTGTCGTCTACTTCCCGTCGCTGAGCGTTTCCGAGTCGCCGAGCAGCGCGAACGACCGGGACGTCCGGTACCGGCTGATCGACCTCTTCGCCGACGGCGGGCTGTGGGCGCAGCGCAACAACACCAGCCTGTTCGCGTCGCTCGGCACGTTCGCCGGTGACACCACGGGTGGCTGCGGGACCGGCACCTTCTCCTGCGGCACCAACTCGGCCAACGCGCCGTGGGGCTGGGACGACGGCAACGACGTGCCCGGGCGCGGCGAGATCGCCACCGACCCGGCCAAGCTCGCCGCCTCCTACTTCAGCGGCACCGGGACACTGTCGCGCAGCTACACCTACAACCCGTACCTGGCCGCCGCGGCCGCCCTGAAGGCCGCCCAGAGCCTGCCCGCGGTCACCGACTGAGCGAGCGCAGAACGCCGCCGCCCGAAGCCGTGAACAGGCTGCGGGCGGCGGCGGGGTGACTGAGCATGGGGGTATGGCTGAAGTCGTCGTCGAGATCCACGTGCCGCTGACCCCCGTCGCCGGGCTCGACCGGGGCGCCTACCCCTATCCGTGGATCGACCAGATCGAGGAGTTCCTCACCGAGCTGGAGGAGGACGGGACGGTCGAGGTCACCGACGACGGGGAGCAGTTCGGGGACGTCTACGTCTTCTTCATCGCCGGCGCCGCCGAGGCGGAGCTGCTCGCCACCGCGTCCCGGGCGGTGTCGCTCGACGACGTGCCGGACGGGGCCTTCGCGATGGTCACCGACGACGAGGCCGCCGAGTGGGGGCTGGGTCGCCGGGTGGAGCTGCCGCTCAGCTGACCTGGTCGGGCAGGACCGCGAGGCCGGCCCGGGCGACGATCTCCTGCAACGCCGCCACGTGGCCGGCGAACGCGTCGTGGCCCCGGTCGCTCAGCTTCACCGACGTGCGCGGGCGTTTCGCGACGAACGACTTGCGGATCTCCACGTAACCGGCCTCCTCCAGCGTGGTGAGCTGCTTCGACAGCGCCGAGTCGGACATCCCGAGGCTGTCGCGGAGGAACTTGAAGTCGGCCCAGTCGGTCGCCGCCAGCAGGCTCACCAGGGAGAGCCGCGTCGGCGCGTGGATCAGCTCGTCGAAACGCGGCGTCACCGGGACCCCGCCAGCGGGCGGGAGAGCATGAGACCGCGCAGGTACGACATCAGCCGCGGACCGCCCAGGGTCAGGCCGAGGGCCACCGGGATCACCGCCAGGAACGCCGGGGCCGGGGCGGACAGCGCCTCCAGCAGGAGACCCAGGCCGACGCCGAGAGCGGTCAGGCCGACCGCGAACCCGACGATCGCGCCGAGCCCACGGGCACCGAGCAGGTCGAACCGGACCTGCACCCGGGCCTTGCGGACCACCGCCAGGATCACGGCGCCCAGCCCCAGGGCGTAGCCGATCGTGCCCACCGCGATCACCGAGCCGACGCCGGTCTCGATCGCGCCGACGAACAGCAGCATCAGGCCGCCGACGGCCGGCCAGAACCACCGTGGCACCAGGTTGGTGTCGACGACCTGCTCGCGGCGCGCCTGCATCTCGGCCAGGGCGAGCTCGGCGTCGACGGGTGGAATGTCCATCACTTCCTCCTCAGGCATCAACTTTCCTACCAGGAAAGTACTCGACCACTTTCCGGATAGGCAAGTGCTTTCCCGAGCAGAATAGGAATAGAGTCGACGAGTGGACATGTCGGTTCGGCTCCGGCCGGTCGAGGCCGGGGACATCGAGGTCTTCTTCGCGCAGCAGAGTGACCCCGAGGCTCAGCGGCAGGCGAGTTTCCCGGCCCGGGAGCGGCAGGCCTTCGTCGAGCACTGGGAGAAAAGAGTGCTCGGCGACCCGACCTCGCGGGCCCGCGCGATCACCGTGGACGGCGCCGTGGCCGGCAACATCGTGGCCTGGTGGCAGGACGGGCGGCGGCTCGTCGGATTCTGGATGGGCCGCGAGTTCTGGGGGCGCGGGCTCGGCACCCGGGCGCTGTCGGAGTTCCTCGGGGCCGGGCAGGAGGAGACCCGGCCGCTCTACGCCGAGGCCGCCGTCCACAACGTGCCGTCGATCCGGGCGCTGAAACGCTGCGGGTTCGACGAGCTGGAGGTCGTCCGCGACGGTCCGGACGAGTTCGTGGTGCTGAAACTGGGCTAACGCGGCACCCAGAACTCGACCTCGGTGCCCTCACCGGGTGCGCTGTGGATGGTGGTTACGCCACCCAGATCGGTGATCCGGCCACGCATCGACTGGGCGACACCGAGACGCCCGGTGCGCGCGGCCTCCGCCAGCCGGCCGGGGGCGATCCCGGCTCCGTCGTCACGGACGGTCACGCGTACCCCATCGGTCTCGTCCTCCAGAAGGATCCACACCCGGGCGCCGGGCCCGGCATGTCTGCGGACGTTGTCGAGGGCGGCCTGGACGGCCGCGATCAGCTCGCCGGCCGGCTTCGCCGCCAGCATCACCGGCGTGGCCGGCGCCGACAACTCCACTCCCGGCAGGGCGAGCGCAGCGTTCACATCAAGATCTTTGCCGGTACGGCCGGACGACCCCCCACCACGCAGAAGGTTCCGCAGCGCCGTCTCCTGCTCACCGGCGAGCACCGCGAGCTCCGCGCCGGCCTCCCCGCGCTGCACCATGGCCAGCACCTGGAGCACCCCGTCGTGGATGGGCCGGGCCAGCCGGTCCCGTTCGGCCGCGGCCGCCTCCCGCCGGATCTGCTCGGCCCGCTTGCGTTCCGCCCAGCGCTCGGCCAGATAGTGCGCCGCGCCGATCCCGGCCACCCCGGCTCCGGCCACGAGCAGCAGGAACCCGGCCGAGTCGAGGTGACCGACCGGATTCAGCGAGGACGACCCGGGCAGCCCGTCCGCCTCCACATAGGTCACCTGGACGGTCCGCGCGCCCGCCGCGAACAGCACCATCGTGAACGGCCCGAGCACCGCCGGCACCGCGCCCACCCGGGCCAGGGCCGGCGTGATCGCCCCGAACACGGCCGTGGCGGCGGCGGTCATCGTCACCAGCAGCACCAGGCCGGGCACCACGTGATGCTGCACGGCCAGCTTCTCCGGCTCACCGGAGGTCGCCGACCAGGCGATGAACACCGTGGTCGCGGCGCCCACGGTCAGCACCACCGCGCCCGCCACCCGCCAGCGGGTGCCCGCGACGACCGCGCCGGCCGCCAGCCCGGCCAGGGTGGCCACCCACCCGGACGGCTGGTCCAGGCGGACCGCGGCGATCCCCAGCAGCACCGGCGCCGAGATCGCGACCAGCATGGTGGCCGCGGTCAGCGCACCGGCCAGGCTCCACCGGCCGGCTGCCGCCGCGAGCAGCGCCACCAGCACCAGGGTGATCGCGCCGACCACCGCGATCTGCGCGTTGCCATGCCGTTCCAGCGTGAAGGCGCTCACCCCGATCAGGTCGCCGACCTGATCGGCGCCGAGCCGGGCCAGCGGCAGGGGAAGCACCGTCGCCACGCCCGCGGCCAGCACCAGCCGCAGCCGGCGCCACTGCCACCACGGGCCGGTCGCCGGCCCGGCCGCCGCGGCGTCGCCGCGCCACCACCGGAGCACGGCCGGGACGACCGCGGCGCATCCGGCCACGAGCAGGACCAGCCGCCAGGGCCGCGCACCTGCGCTGCCGGCGATCCAGAAATCGCCGAGAAGCACCGACCCGAAGACGTAGGCCCCGCCGGCCGACCCGGCCACCACCGAACCGGCGCCGGCCCGGCGCTCCCGCACCAGGCTCTGCACGCAGCCGAGAGTCCCGATCAAGGCCACCGGCAAGCCGACGTCGCTCACGATGTAGACGATCTCCCGGAACTGCCAGGGCACCTGCCCCGCCAGTGCGGTGATCGCGGTGCACCCGCCGGCGGCCAGTAGCAGGTACGGCCACCAGCGGACCAGCACCAGCGCCAGGAGTCCCGCCACCACTGGAGCACAGGCCACCGCCCCGGCCAGCCCGCGCGGAAGGGCATCGCTGTGCATGACGGTGACCGGGATCAGCCCGGACCGGGACAGGCTCGACGCCGCGCCGATGACCATCGCACCACCGGCGCCCGCAAGAATCGACCGCCACCGCTCACTCATGAACGTGATCATTACCGATCGGCGTCGACCGTGTCGCCCGCCCCCGGATGCGGCAGACGCACCGGCGGGCCGTCCGGGCAGTACTCGAAATGCCACCACTCGTTGTCGTACATCCGGTAGAGACCGTGCCGGCCGCCGTGCTCCTCCAGCCATCGGGCGCCTTCGGTCGGCCGTACATCCATGGCCGTCCCGGCGACGTGCCGCGACTCACCCGGAGGCAGCACCCACCGCCGCGCCGCCGCCACCGACCCACTGCGCCGCACCTCCTCGGCGTAGAGCGTGGCCTGCCGGGCCGCCGTCCGGAACCCGGAGGTCAGGCCGATCAGCTCACCGTGCCGCCACAGCGCCCGGGTCCGCGCCGCCTCGAACGCCGCCCGCACCTCCGGCCGCAACCCGTCCAGGTTCTCCGCCGGAAACCGCAGCGACAGCGCCCATCGGCAGGCGGTGACCCGGGCCCGGCCCGGCGCGACCAGGACGGCGACAGGCGACAGCAGGTAGGCGGTGACCCGGGTGACAGTGCGGTAGACCGGATCCCGGCGACGTTCTTCAGACATGAGAAGAAGATCGCCGAAGATGGATGCCGGGGCATGAGTACCCGTACTCAATCCGTGCTGAGTATTCCGTTCTCCAGCGCGTAGCGGACCAGCTCGACCCGGTTGTGCAACTGGAGTTTGCCCAGCGTGTTCTGCACATGGTTCTGAACCGTGCGGTGCGAGACGACCAGCCGGTCGGCGACCTGCTTGTAGGTGAGGCCCTTCGCCACCAGCCGCAGCACCTCGGTCTCCCGGTCGGTCAGCTGCGGACGGTCGTCGGCGGCCGGGGTGGCGGCCAGCCGCCGGTACTCGCCCAGCACCAGACCGGCCAGCCCGGCGGTGAACACGGCGTCGCCGTCGGCGGTACGCCGCACCGCGTCCAGGAACTCGTCCCGCCCGGCCGACTTGATCAGGTAGCCGTTGGCGCCGGCCTTCACCGCGTCCAGCACGTCCTGCTGCTCGCCACTGGCCGAGAGCATCAGGATCCGCACGCCCGGAAGCGTCGCCAGCAACCCACGGATCACCTCGACCCCGGACAGGTCGGGCAGTTGCAGGTCGAGGACGACCACGTCCGGGGCGGCGGCCGGGGCGACCCGCAGCGCCTGCACACCCTCACTCACCGCGGCGGTGACCAGGTAGCCGGCCTCGGTCAGGTCGCGGGCCACCCCGTCCCGCCACATCGGGTGGTCGTCGACGACCATCACGCGCACAGTCACGGCGCCACAGTAGTCTCGGCGGGCACCGGGCCGGCACCGCGCGTACGCCTCCCGATCAGGTGCCGGGCCAGGCCGAGGCCCGCCACACCCAGGCCGGCGACCAGGGCGAGCACCGCCGACACGACGAATTCGCCGTCCTCGGCGCCGGACGACCACCGGTCCAAGCCGTTGATCGTGTTGGCCCCGCCGACCGCGACCGTCGCGGCCAGCGGCCCCAGCGCCGCCGGGACCGCGCCGTGCGGGGCCAGGGCCGGCGCGACCGCCCCGAACACCGCGACGGTCGCGGCGACACAGAGCACCAGCAGCGGGTACACCCGCGAGTCCCGCTCGCCGCTGTGCAGACCGAGCCGGATCAGGTCACGGGTCAGCACCAGGGTGACCGCAGCCGCCACGGTCAGGGCGACCGCGCCGTACACCCGCCATCGGGTCACCGCGACCGCCGAGCCGAGCGCCAGCCCGGCCGCGACCGCCACCCATCCGGCCGGCCCGGCCTCCCGCAGGCTCCCGACCGCGATGTACAGCGGCTGCACCACCGACACCAGGATCGCGGCGCCGGTCAGGGTGCCGGCCAACGTCCACGGTCCGCCGAGCGCGGTCAGCCAGGTGGCCACGACCACGGTGGCCGTACCGAGCACGAGCCTCTCCAGCCACGGGTCGTCCCACGGAATGATGTGCAGCGCGGTCATCTGCCCGCCGATCCAGCCGGCCACGATGGTCAGCGACAACACCAGCCCGGTCGCGACGAGCTGCCAGGTGCCCGGCCGGCCGGCAGGCAGGGCCGCCGCGGCGTCACCGCGACGCAGCGTCCACACCGCCGGCAGCACCGCAAGCAGGCCGAAAGTGATCAGCCCGGTGTACCACGGCGCGGTGATCGGACCGTGCAGCCACCGGATCGAACCGGTCACCGCGGTGGCGAACACGATCGCCCCGCCGGTCAGCCCCGCCACCACGGCGCCCCGGTCACGCAGGCTCTGCGCGCAGCCGAGCGTGCCGACCAGCGCCAGCGGGTACGGGACGTAGTGGAGCACAGCCAGCAGCGGATACGGGACGGGGTAGTACACGCCCAGGTCGTCGGGCAGGCCCAGGACGACGATCAGGACCCCGAGCAGGGCGGCGGCCAGCAGCAGGTACGGCCACCAGCGCAGCAGGAGCAGCGCGCCGACCGTGATCACGAGCAGGGCCAGGGCGTAGATCGGGCCGGACGGGTTGATCGCATGCTGAGAGATCGACGGCAGGAGCTCGTTGACGAAGAAGGCGCTGCCGGTGACGACAACGACCATCGCCCCACCGGCGCCGGCCAGCACGGACCGCCACTGATTCATGCCGGTGATCATGTCGGACCGGCGGCCGCCGCGCCGCCCCGTGTTCGCTCGCCCCCCTCACTTACCGCCCCGCTGCCGGCCGGCCCTCGATCCACCCGCCGGCTCCCGGTGTACGGTCAGGATCATGCGCGTACCGACCGCGGTCATCACCGCCGGCTCCCTGATCGGCGGCTGGCAGATCGCCCGCCGCACCGGCATCCGCCCGCTCGGCGGCGCGGTGCTCGCCGCCGGCGGCATCCTGGCCGGCCGTCAGTGGGCCCGCCGCACCGGCCCGGTCACCACCGGCGCCCTGGTCGCGACGTATGTCGGCGCGTTCGCGGTCTCCCACCCGCTGGCCCGCCGGATCGGCTCGTGGCCGTCGGTGATCGCGGTCTCCGCCGTCACCGCCGCCGTCTCCTACGCCGCCGCCGACCGCCGCTGAACCCGCCGCCGTCTCCCCCGCCGGCGGCCGCCGCTTTCTTTCTGCCGGCGGCCACCTCTGGGTCGGTCGCCTTCTCCCTCGTCGGCCCGATGATCCGGCCGCTTTCTCCCCCGCCGGCCCGATGATCCGGCCGCGCCGTCTCGCACCGGGCGACCTGGTCGCCCTGGTCGCCCCAGCCGGTCCGGTCACCGAATCCCAGGCCACCGACGCGGCCGAGATCCTGAAAACCTGGGGGCTGCGAACTCACCGCGGCCCGCACGCTCTAGGCAGGCGATCTTTCCTTTCCGGTACGGACGACGAGCGCCGTTCCGACCTGGAAGCAGCCTTCCGCAACCCGGAGGTCCGCGGAATCCTGTGCCTCCGGGGCGGCTACGGCACCCAGCGAATCGTCGACCACCTCGACTACGACGCGGTCCGAGCCGACCCGAAACTGGTGATCGGCTTCTCCGACATCACCGCCCTGCACCTGGCCCTGTGGCACGAGGCGGGCCTGGCCACAGTCCACGGCCCAACCGGAAGCACCCTGCTGAACGACCCACCGACCACAGCCGCCGCCCGCCAGTCCCTGACAACCACCACCCCACTGACCCTCACCGCACCCCCGCCCATCGACACCTCGCGGACACTCACCGCCGCCCCGCCGACGCCCATCGACACCTCGCGGACACTCACCGCGGCCCCCGACCCGAGCCGGACCGCCACTCCACCGCTCCCCGCCACCGACGACGCACCGATGAACGTCCACCATCCCGGCCAGGCACACGGAACACTGCTCGGCGGCAACCTGACCCTGCTGGCCGCAACCACGGGAACCCGCCACCAGCCCGACCTCACCGGCGCGATCCTGCTGATCGAAGAGGTGAACGAGGCCGCCTACCGAGTGGACCGGATGATCGTCCAGCTGAAACGCTCCGGCTGGTTCGAAGGCCTGGCCGGAGTGGCCGTCGGCTCGTTCACCGCCTGCCCGGGCGCCGACCAGGTCCTGGCCGAACACCTGAACAGCAGTGGCATCCCGGTCCTGGCCAACCTGCCGATCGGCCACGGCCGAACCCAGATGGCAGTCCCCTTGGGAGTCCCCGCCCACCTGAACGCCGACACCGGAACCCTCACCGTCGAGCCCGCAGTCCACTGACTCCCACCCCAGCCGTCGCCCACCATGGTCATCGGCACCCCAATACCGACGTAAGCGACGGCTCGCGGCCTCAGCCGTCGCCCACGATGGTCATCCGCACTCCAAAACCGACGTGAACGACGGCTCGCAGCCTCAGCCGTCGCCCACCACGGCCACCGGCACCCCAAAACCCACGTCAGCGACGGCCCGCAGCCTCAGCCGTCGCCCACCACGGCCATCCGCACCCCAAAACCCACGTCAACGACGGCTCGCAGCCTCAGCCGTCGCCCACCACGGCCAACCGCACCCCAAAACCGACGTGAGCGACGGCTCGCGGGCTCAGCCGTCGCCCACCATGGTCATCCGCACCCCAAAACCGACGTGAGCGACGGCTCGCGGGCTCAGCCGTCGCCCACCATGGTCATCGGCACCCCGATACCGACGTGAGCGACGGCTGGCGGGTGGGCGGCAGGATGGGGCTGTGACTGATGTGGGCTGGGTGGTGTGGCGGCAGGATGACAACGGGAATCGGTTCGTGGTGACTCGGCGGGCGTCCCGGGTGGAGGCCGAAGAGGTGGCGGCTGAGATGGAAGCCCGTGGGCACAAGCAGCTCTACTGGGTGGCGGCCGCCACCGGCGAGCGCCTGCCGGACGGCGGCCTCGGCTGACTGAGCGGCTCGCGGGCGGCACACGGACGGCACGGGAGCAGCGTGCGGACCGCGGACGGAACGCGGACGGAGCGCAGGCGGACCGCGGACGGGGCGCGGGCGGAGCGCAGGCGGACCGCGGACGGGGCGCGGGCGGAGCGCGGACGGGTCGCGGGCGGGTCGAGGGGAAAGCTGGGACGGGAATAACGAGTTATGTCAGGATGTTTGCATGCCGTTGTCCCGTCGTGGGCTGTTTCGGGCTGGGCTTGTCGGTCTGGCCGCGCCGAAAGTCGAGTGGGCCGCCCAAGAGTGGGCTCCCGCGAAGGCCGGCGGGGCCGCGCCGACGGATGCACGGGCGGGTATGGGCAGGCCGGGGCCCGAACCCACCGCCGCCGACTGGCAGGCACTCGCCGACGGGCTCGAGGGGAGCCTCGAACTGCCCGGCGGCGCGGGGTATGACGAGGCACGGCGGTTGTTCTCGCCACGGTTCGACACGGTGCTGCCGCCGGCGGTGCTGCGGTGTGCCGGGCCGGCCGACGTGGTCGCGGGGGTGGGGTTCGCGGTCCGGATGGGGCTGCCGATCGTTCCGCGAGGTGGCGGGCACTCCTATGTCGGGGCGTCGACGACCGCGGCCGGGATGGTTCTCGACACGCGGGCGATGAAGGGCGTGGAGTACGACGCGGCCACCGGAACCGCGACGATCGGTGGCGGCGCGCCGCTGATCGATGTGTACACCGGGCTCGGCGTGCACGGGGTGTCGGTGCCGGCGGGCACCTGCGGGAGTGTCGGCATCAGCGGGCTGACGTGTGGCGGCGGCATCGGAGCGGCCGCCTCAGCCTATGGCCTGACCTGCGACAACGTGGTGGCCGCAGACGTGGTGACCGCCGACGGCAACTCCCGGACGGTGGACGCCGAGCGGGAACCGGAGCTGTTCTGGGCGCTGTGCGGTGGCGGCGGCGGGCGGTTCGGGGTGGTCACATCGTGGCGGATGCGCACCCATCCGGCCGGGACCACCGGCACCTATCTGCTCACCTTCGCGTGGGCGGACGCCGCCGCGGTCGCCGCCGGCTGGCAGGCCAGGAACGCGGCGGCGCCGGACAACTGCTGGTCGGCGTGCCAGTTCGTCTCCGACGCGACGGGGACGCTGTCGGTGCGCATCGGCGGGTACGTCCTCGACGGCGACGCCCCGGCCGAGGCGGCCGAACTGGTCCGGGCGATCGGCCGGGAGCCCGCCACGACGGCTTTCGAGAGCAAGCCGCATGTACGGCTGCTCCAGGACCGGGCGGCCGGAGCCGCACGGGGCACGCATGTGATCGGCAGCGAGATCTTCACCGGCACGGTGCCACCCGCCGGAGTGGACGCGCTGATCGCCGTAGTGCAGGCGCGGGCCGCGAGCCGCCGGCCGGGCCTGGCCAAGCTCAAACGGATGACCGGCGCGCCGGCCCGGGTCGCGGCCGACGCCAACGCGTTCCCGTGGCACGGCGCGAGCTGCATGCTGCAGTGGCTGGTCGACCTGCCGGCCGCGAGTCCGGCCTCGGTGGCCGACGGCTACACGTGGATCGACTCCGGGCATCGCGCGGTGGCGTCGTGGTCGTCCGGCCGCTACGTCAACTACCTGGAGCCGGGGCCGGCCGATCCGGCCCGCTATCACGGCCCGCACGTCGAACGGCTGCGCCGCCTCCAGGCCGTCGTCGACCCGAATGGGCTGTTCCGTACACCGTACACCCTCTGAAGGCATAGGATCCGGTCCATGCCGTCTGATCTTGTCGAACGCCTCGGTCTGGAACCGCACCCCGAGGGCGGCTGGTACCGGGAGACCTGGCGTTCACCCGTCACGTTCGAGCCGGAGGGTTACGGCGGTCCCCGGCACGCCGCCACGGCCATCTACTTCCTGCTGCACCCGGGCGAGCGGTCGGCCTGGCATGTGGTGCGTTCGGCCGAGCTGTGGTTCTGGCACTCCGGCGGGCCGCTGCTGCTGCGCCGGGGCGGCGCCGGTGAGCAGCCCGCGGACGGTGACGAGGTGCTGCTCGGGCCGGACATCGCCGCCGGTCAGGAGCCGCAGGTGCTGATCCCGCCGGGCGTCTGGCAGGCCGCCGAGCCGACCGGAACGGAACCGGTCCTGGTCAGCTGCGTGGTCGCGCCCGGGTTCGACTTCGCCGACTTCCGCATGCAGTGACGGCCGGTCAGCGGTTCCAGAACCAGCGCCGGTTCCGCCGGTTCCGCCAGGTCATCTCGTCGGCGATCATCGACCGGACGCTGGCCACCGCGATCGTCAGCGCGTCACGCATGCCCGCGCAGGTCCGGCAGTCGGGTCCGCCGTCGCACTCGGTCCGGTGGTCGAAGGCGATGTCGGTGATCACCCGGTCCAGGGCGGCGCACGCGTAGGTGCCACGGTCGTTCGGATGTTGCCGGGACAGGATCTCGCGGAACGCCGCTATCTCGTCCTCGCCCGCCGCGTACAGGTGTGCGGCGCTCTCCACCTGCTGTAACGCGTCCCGGGCCGGGTCGTTCACCTGCAAGGCACTCCCCCAAGGCCAGGTGACGTGTGGACGGTGAAATTACCGCCACACCGGTTCCGCTCACATGGGCCGGACAGCCGATCATCCTCATCGAACAAACGACTCCTTCCGGGTGAGCGCCCGGAACCGTATCAGCACGTCGGGGGCCATGTCAGGTAGGGCGCGCCGGTCGATCGTGATGACCGGCATCGATCGACAGTGGACAGTCGCCGGCCGAAAGGCCGCCGGAACAGGAAAACCCCCGGGCCGTGGTGTGGGCCGGGGGTTCACGATCGGGCGGTCAGCGGGTCGACTTGACCGAGTCGTCGTCGACCGCGTGTTCGCTCTGCTCGATGCTGCCGACCAGCGCATCCACGTCCTGGCAGATGGTCTGGAACTTCAGGATCGCGGTGCGCAGCTCGGCCAGGTGAGCGGCCTCCTCCGGCTGCCCGGCCGAGGCCTGCGCCTGCCGGGTCGAGACCGACAGCACGTTGGCCGCCGAGGTGATCACGGTGCTCTTCGACGTATTGCCGACAGTCACGATCTGGTTGGCGGTGGCGACGTCGAAGTCGTAACCGCCCTCACCGAGCGTGGCCTGGTTGGCGATGCCGCAGACGGTCGCGGTCGCCTCGTCCAGGCCGCTGATGGTCACCGCCGGGGCCGCGGTGGCGGCCGGATCGACGGACTGTCCGCTGGTGGCGCAGCCGGACATCGCCAGAAGGGTGCTGGTGACGACGGCCGCGGTGGTCATTGGTCGCATGACCGGGAGGCTACCTGCCCCTTACCGCGAACCCGGTCCGCCCCCATCCGGATGTGACGCAGTCGTCTGCATTCTGGGAGTCACGCACCGTCACTGAACGGCAGGTGTGGTGGGATGTGACGTGACCTTCGACGCGCTGCCCGCGCCGCCGTCCCGCGCTCCGGACCTCGCCGACGACTTCACCGGCCCGAGCCTGCGCGAGGACTTCTGGATCGATCACTACCTGCCGCACTGGAGCACCCCCGAGCGGTCCCGGGCCCGCTACGAGCTCGACGGCGACGGCCTGCTGCTGCGGATCGACGACGACCAGCCGGACTGGCGGCCCGAGGACGCTCCGCTGCGGGTCTCCAACATCCAGACAGGCAATTTCGCGGGTACGGCCGGAACCGTCCACGGCACCCACCGGCACCGGCCGGACGGGCTCACCGTGCGCACCGCCGACACCACCCGCCTGCTCTGGACGCCGTCGGCCGGCCGGGTCGACGTGACGGTGCGCGCCGCCGTCGCCCCGGGCACCATGCTCGCCGTGTGGCTGGTCGGCAGCGAACACCTCGGCCCACGCGACAGCGGCGAGATCTGCGTCTTCGAGATCGACGCCGAGGCGGTCGGTGAACACGCCACGACCGCACGGACCGGGATCAAGGCGCACCACGACGACCGGCTGCGCACCGACATGACCGAGGTGCGGGTGCCCGTCGGCGCGGCTCGCCCGCACACGTGGACCGCGATCTGGGGTTCCGGCGGCACGGTGATCGGCTGCGAAGGAATGGTGGTCGGAAGGTTCGCGCAGGCCCCGGACTATCCGATGATCCTGATGGTCGACATCTTCGAGACCGGCGGACGGTCTCCGGGCGGCCGCTACCCGAAAACGGCTCGGGTCCACCGGGTCCGCGGGTGGCAGGGCGCCTGATCCCGTACCACATGGGGGTTTTGAAGGTTTTAAGGTTTGTGGGGTGACGGACGTGACGCAGTGTGCGCGGACACGTTTGCGGGTTCCAGCCGCGTCGTAGTGCTGGAGTGGGTTATGGGACGGCACTCTCGGCGGAGGCGGATCGCGGCATGGAGCACGAAGATCTGGTCAGGGCGGTCACCGCTGCGGTGGCGTTCGGGGTGATGCTGGCCGGGCACTACATCGGCGACCACTGGGTGCAGACCAGCGGTCAGGCGTACGGCAAAGGCCTCGACAACGAAGGCTGCGTACGGTCGGTGGCGCTCTGGCACTGCGCGAAACACGTCATGTCGTGGACCGCGACCACGTCGATCTTCCTGCTCGGCGCCGCCTGGTGGCTGCGGCTGCCGCTGGAGCCGGGCTGGCTCGTCGTGGGGATCGCGGTGAACGCGGTCACCCACTTCATCGCCGACCTGCGCACCCCGCTGATCCGTCTCGGCCGTCGTCTGGGCCGTGGCGGCTACCTCGACCACGTCGGTGTGGTCCGGCCGGCCGGGCCCGCCACGAGCGGACCCGGCACCGGCCTGTTCGAGCTGGACCAGGCCTGGCACATCGGCTGGCTCGCGATCTCCGCCCTGATCATCGCCGGCCCGCCCGCCTGACCGCCCTCATGCGGTGACCGGCCCGCCGCAACGTTGCAGGGCCGTTGCCCTGACCTTTTCCGGGTTGGGGCGTCGCGCTCATGAGCGGCGGCCGTGGCCCGAAGGTGAAGCTGGGCGGCGCCGGGCCGCTCTTCATCTGGGGGAGACTGCATGTTCGGACCGCGTAAGCCGCACGCCATCAACCGGCTCCAGTCGGAGCTCGCCGAGGCGGCGGCCGATGTCGAAGCGGTCACCGAGATCGTGCAGGCGATGGAGAAGGTGGGTTCGCCGGACGAGGCGATCGGGGCCATCCTGCGGCTGGTGCGGGAGCGGTTCGGATGGGCGTACGGCTCCTACTGGCAGCTCGACCACAACTCCCGGGTGCTGCGGTTCGCGCAGGACTGCGGGACGGTCAACGAGGAGTTCCGGAAAGTCACGCTGGCCGCGTCGTTCGCTGAAGGGGTGGGCCTGTCGGGGCGCGCATGGCGTACCCGCGACCTGGTCTTCGTCCGTAATCTCGCCGAGGTGACGGACTGCGTGCGTGCCCCCGAGGCGTTGCGGGCCGGAGTGCGCAGCGGCATCTGCTTCCCGATCATCGAGGCCGGCAAGGTGGTCGGCACCATGGACTTCTTCACCACCGAGGAGCTGGAGCCGTCGGCCGGCCGGCTGTCGGCGCTGCGGGCGATCGGCGTGCTGGCGTCGGGCACGCTGGTCCGCCTGCACGAGCTGGTTCAGCAGGAGAAGACCGCGCAGGACGTGGAGGCGCTCTCCACGGTGATCCGCCAGATGACCCAGGCCGGCAGCCGTGAGGAGGCGCTGCGGTCGGCGCTGGACACCATCCGCAAGGACTTCGACTGGCAGTACGGCTCGTTCTGGGCGCTCGACGAGAGCGCGGATGTGCTGCGGTTCGCCCTGGAGTCGGGTGACGCCGGCGCGGAGTTCCGGCAGGTGACGATGACCGCGTCGTTCGCCCGGGGGGTCGGCCTGTCCGGCCGGGCCTGGGACCGTGGTGATCTGGTGTTCGTCGAGGACCTCGGTGAGCTGACCGACTGCGTGCGGCGCCCGGCGGCGCAGGCGGTCGGGGTGAAGTCCGGGGTGTGCCTGCCGATCCGGGTCGGCGGCCGGATCGTCGGCACGATGGACTTCTTCGCCACCCGGACCCTGATCATGTACCCGGGACGGGAGAGCGCCCTGCGCAACACGGCGTTCCTGGTCGGGCAGGCGCTGGAGCGGTTCGCGTCGACCGAGCAGTTGCACCAGGCGGGCCGGGAGCTGCTCGACTCGATCGCCGAGGTGGAACGTAACGTCAGCTCGGCGTCGGCGGTGGCGGAGAACAGCGAGAGCCTGGCGGCGTCGGCGAACGAGCAGGTGGCGGCGCTCGGCCAGGCCAGCACCGAGATCAACAACGTGGTGCGGGCGATTCAGACGATCGCGGCGCAGACCAAGCTGCTCGCCCTGAACGCCACGATCGAGGCGGCCCGGGCCGGCGAGTCGGGCAAGGGGTTCGCCGTGGTCGCGGGTGAGGTGAAGGAGCTGTCGACCGAGACCGAGCGGGCGACCGACGAGGTCAGTGCCAAGGTGAACGCGATTCAGGAGAAGGTCGACGCGGTCACCTCCTCGCTGGCGCAGATCCACCAGGCGGTCGACGAGATCAACCAGACCCAGCGGCTGATCAGCGGGGTTCTCAAGGAGCAGGTCGCGGTGACCGGCGCGATCCTGAACTGAGCCGTTAGGAAGATGTTTTAACTATTAGGACTGTTAACCTTGCGAGGCCGGGCATCGATACCTGAGGATGGAAATCAAGCTCCCCTTTGAATCCCCGAGGTATCCACGTTGGCCACAAAGCTGCTCAAACGCGCCCTGGTGGCGTCGTTGGCCCTGCTCACCGCGATCGCGACGGGCCTGGTCGTGAACTCCGTCCAGGCCGTCGCCGCGGCCCCGTTCAAGGTGCTCGCCTTCTACAACGGCACCTGGGACGCCGCGCACATCGACTTCGACAAGGAAGCCCGGGACTGGTTCCCGAAAGCCGGCGCCCAGCACGGCTTCACCTGGGAGGCCACCACCGACTGGAGCCGGCTGAGCGCCACCGGCCTGGCCGGCTACCAGGTGATCATGTTCCTGGACGACGGGCCGCCCGCTGAGCGCCGGGCCGCGTTCCAGACCTACATGCAGAACGGCGGCGGGTTCCTCGGCTTCCACGTGAGCGCCTTCACCACCAGCGCGAGCTCGTGGAGCTGGTACTACAACACGTTCCTGGGCTCGGGGAACTTCGCCACCAACACGTGGGGCCCGACCGCCGAGACCCTGCGGATCGACAACCGGAACCACCCGTCCACGGCCGGGCTGCCCGCGACCATCCAGTCGTCGGTCAGCGAGTGGTACTCGTGGAGCAACGACCTGCGCCAGAACCCGAACATCGACATCCTGGCCTCGCTCGACGCGTCCACCTTCCCGGTCGGCACCGACCCCAACCAGCAGTGGCGCAGCGGCTACTACCCGATCCTGTGGACCAACAAGAACTACAAGATGCTGTACGCCAACTTCGGCCACAACGGCATGAACTACGAGACCAACACGCGTACGTCGTCGACGTTCGACAGCGCGCAGCAGAACCAGTGGCTGATCCAGGGCCTGCAGTGGCTGGGCGGCGGCACCCCGACCACCCCGCCACCCACTGACAGCCCGATCGACCCGGCCGCCTGGTACCCGGTGATCAGCAAGAACAGCGGCAAGTGCGTCGACGCCCGCGCGGCCGGCACCATCAACGGCACCGCCATCCAGCAGTACACCTGCAACGGCTCGAACGCGCAGCAGTACCAGTTCGCCAGCGCCGGCAGCGGATACGTCCGGATCAACAACCGCGGCAACTCGGCCCAGGTCATCGACGTGACGGGCGTTTCCACGGCCGACAATGCCAAGATCCAGACTTGGGCGTACGGCGGAGGCAGCAACCAGCAATGGCAGCCGGTCGCCGAGGGCGGCGGCTACTACCACTTCGTCAACCGCAACAGCGGCAAGTGCCTGGACGTCCCGGCGGCGAGCACCGCCGACAGCGTCCAGCTCGTCCAGTACACCTGCAACGGAACAGCAGCCCAGAGCTTCCGCCTCGGCTGACGCCCTCCCCGCGATCTTGTTGACTTCCGGCACACCTGGTCCGGTTGAAATCAACAAGATCGCGGCGGCGTCACCGCCTGCGCCTGCAGGGACGGCAGCAGCGTGAGTGCCATGACCCCGCCCAGCAGCACGGTGAAGACCGCGAAGGCGAACGACGGCGAGCGCCACTCGCACAGCCAACCGCTGACCAGCGTGGCGAACGGGTAGAAGGCTCCCCCGATGAGATACATCGTGCTCTGCACCCGGGCGGTCATCGCGTCCGCCACCAGGGCGAACACCCGTGCGTTGAAGTGGATCCCGGCAGCCGGGGCGAGCAGCGACCGGGCCGCGATACACGCCACGATCACCACCGGATGCGGCACCAGCGTGATCACCACCCCGACCAGCACCGAAGAGGCGGTGGACAGCCGGACCAGCGTCTGCTGATCCCAACCGGACAGTCGCGGGGCGATCGCCGTGCCCGCGATGCCGCCGAGGGCCAGCACGGTCATCGCCGCGCCGAGCCCCGCCGCATCCGCCGGGCCGATCACCACCACGAGACCGAACGTGATGCCGGCGGTGGCGAAGTTCATCAGCGCCGCCCACACCATGTAGAACACGATGAAGCGTGAGCGGGCCACGAAACGGACACCGTCCACGATGTCCGACCGCAGCGTCGCCCCGTCGGACCGGCCGCCGCCGAGATCTCGCCGGATGGCGAGGATCAACACCAGTGAGAATCCGTATGTGACCGCGTCGAGCAGGAACGGCAACGCCGGCGCCAGCTGATAGAGGACGCCGCCGAGCAGCGGTCCGATCAGGCCGAGGGCGAGGCCGCGGCCGGTGTCCAGGGCCACCGCCCGGGCCAGGTCCGCGGCCGGGACCAGGTGGCGCAGGGTCGCGGTGCCCGCGG
The DNA here is from genome assembly GCF_040638175.1 of Actinoplanes sp. NPDC026670. Lineage (NCBI taxonomy): Bacteria > Bacillati > Actinomycetota > Actinomycetes > Micromonosporales > Micromonosporaceae > Actinoplanes > Actinoplanes sp. NPDC026670. Next base: position 77,420 of record NZ_JBEZXU010000029.1, on the reverse strand, counting down.
GGCCGGCGACCGCCGAGACGACCGTGTCGACCACGCCGGCGCCGATCAGCAGGACCATGGGAGGCGGCGAGCCGGACCACAGTGCCACCCCGACCGCCAGCATGACGGCCGCCCGTACGGCGTCGGCCAGCACCAGCACGGCTCGGCGTGGCAGCCGGTCGGCGAGCGCCCCGGCCGGCAGGCTGCTGACCAGGTACGCCAGCATCCGAACGGTGCCGACCAGCCCGGCGGCCGTCGCCGAGCCGGTCTGGTCCAGTACCAGCAACGGCAGCGCCAGCGTGCTCATGTGACCGCCGAGCAGGGACAGGCCGTGCCCCAGCCACAGTCGTCCGTAGTCCGGGTACCGCAGCAGGGTCCACCGCTGTACCTGTTGATCAGCCATCGTCGTCGCTCAGATGATCGAGGACGATCTTGGCGACGTCACGCGGCGACGGCAGGACCCGGGCCGGGCCCCACTGGCGACTCCACATCAGGTACGCCTCGCGCTCGGCCGGATCGACCACCACGTGGCCGTCGCCGCGCAGGGTGGCGACGTGTCTGCGGGTGCTCGCCCGCGCCCACATCCGCTCGTGCACGTTCGGGAAGAACAGCACCGGTGAGCGGGCCGTCAGCACGACCGTCTGCGCCGGTGTGGCGGCCAGGCCCAGCGCCGCGCTCGCCAGCATGTTGGCGGTGCACGGCAGCACGATCACCGCCCGGGACCGCAGCGCGAACTCGGTGGGGTTGAGGTCGACCGCGTCGCTGCCGTACGCCTCGTCGGCCAGCCAGTCGACGACCTGCCGGGTGACGAACCGCTCGGCGCCGGCGGTCAGCAGGACCCGCAGCGGTCCGGGCGTCCGGCGCCGCAGCTCGATCAGGTAGTCCGGAGCGTCCATCGCGGCGCTGGCGCCGCAGACGATCACCGAAAGCGCGTCATCCCTCATCGGCGGGCTCCAGGAGTTCGTCGAGGGTGTAGTTGACGTCCGGACCGCCGCGCCGCACCCGGTCGAGCACCAGCGCGATGCCGGCGCTGCCGGTGGCGAAGTCGGTGCTGAAGCGGAGCAGACCGTTACCCGGGAAGGCGATCCCCTCGGGCTGCTCACAGGCGAGGGCGAGGATCGGCGGGGTGATCTGCGATGCCAGCTCCCGGTACGGGTTCTCCCGTGTGCTGCCGAGCAGATGGTCGCAGTCGAGTGCGAAGTTGGCCATGCCGGCCATGCCGAGGTAGAGCCCGCCGTTGACCGCCAGCCCGGTCACGATGCTGCGGACCAGCAGGTCCAGCTTCGCGCGCAGCCGTTCGTCGCCGGTCGCCGCGCAGAAGCGGGCCAGGGCGCCGCCGAAGCCGGAGCCACCGAACTCCCAGTACGGCTCGAAGACCGAACTGCCGGCCCGGCCGGGCAGCCACACCCCGCCGTCCGCGCGAGGTGCGAGCTGAGCGACCTCGTAGGACAGCGCGCGGCGTGCCGCGTGCAGGTACCGGGACTCTCCGGTGGCCCGGTGCAGGTAGAGCAGGAACACCGCCACGCCGGACGACCCGAACGCGTAGCCGTTGGGATGGCGCCGGACCCCGGGCTGCGGCCAGTACAGCCCGGTCCCGGAGTCGCGGGCGGTGTCGATCAGGTGGTCGCCGAGGCCTGCTGCCCGGTCCACGTACGCCCGGTCGCCGGTGCGCAGCCAGCCGGCGAGTGCCGCGGTCCCCAGCCCGGCGACGCCGGTGGCCACGTCGGCCGGCAGTGTCGCCGGGTCCGCCGTCAGCGCCCGGTCCAGGAGGTCCCGCCCCTGGTCCGGGCGGCCGACGTCGAGCAGGGTCCAGCCCACCCCGGCCAGGCCGTAGCAGAGACCGGGCGGCAGCGCGGCCACACCGTCGGCGCGGTCGAGCCACTGCTCCAGGGCGGGCGGGAGCGCCCCGGTGAGCCGGTGCAGCGCCCGGGCCACGCCGGCCACGCCGTACGCCACCGACCAGGCGTTGGTGGTGAAGACCGACGGGTCCGCGGGGAACACCCGGTCGCTGCGCTCGGTCGTCATGACGTTCTCGATGAAGCGCACCGATTCCTTGACCACCACGTCGATCGGGAGCGGGCCGGTGTCGTCCGCGTTCATCTCCAGCCGGTCGAACAGGTCGCCCAGTGGCCGGCGCATCAGGGTCGCGGCGTACACGGTGGACCGGACGAGGGCGCCGTCGTCGAGGGCCCGCAGCAGGTTGCGGTTGGAGATCATCGCGATCTCGACCGAGGCGACGCCGACGGCGTCGAACGCGCGCCCGTCCTGCCACGCGGCGGACTTCTGCGGAGGGACGAACCCGGGCGTCACCGGCAGCCCCGAGCCCCAGTCGCTCAGCGACCGGCTGGACTCGAAGTCGATCAGCCGCACCTCGTACGTCTCCGGGTGGACGAAGATGTTGCTGGGCGACAGGTCGCCGAAGCCGATGCCGTGCTCGTGGCAGGTCCGCACCGCCGCGCGCACCCCGGCGACCACCTTGTCGATCAGATCGTTGTAGGCCGCGACGGCGGTCTCGTCGTCGTGCGACCGCGGACGGTTGGCCGCGATGAACCGGCCCAGCGGCACCGCGTCGATGAACTCCTGCGCCAGGAACAGGTGCTCCCACGCGGTGAACAGCCCGTACGGGCGCGGCGCCACCCCGGTGTCCGCGAGCAACGTGAGGGCGTCGAACTCGCGCCGCAGCCGGGTGTGCCGGTCCGAGCCGTCCAATGCGAACGCGGTGTGCGGGCGTGACTCCTTGAGCACCGCCGAGGTCCCGTCGGCGAGCCGCTCGGCCAGGTACACGCCGCCGGCGCCGCCGTGGCTGAGCATCTTGGTGATCCGGTAGCCGTTGATGACCGGGCCGTCGTCCTCCGCCGGCGCTGCGGGGGCGTCGAACAACTCGTCCACCCAGGGCGGCGTCCGGTAGACCGGCTCGCGAGTGTCCTCCCACTCCTCGCCCGCGGGCCCTCGCAGCACCGCCGACCGCGACCCGTCGGGGCGCGTGCCCCTGCCGCCGGCGTGCTGGCCGTACCGGTAGTACAGGCACGACGATCCCCCGTAACGCCGGTCGGTCAGGATGTAGGGCCCTTCGATCCCGTCGAGCAGCGACGCGAGGCGCGCCAGCAGCTCCCGGGTGGCCTCGGCGTCCCGTGGATAGATGGTGACGATCTTGCCGACCTGTCCGGTGGGCCACGCCCGGGAGGTCGCCGCGACCACCATCTCGTGGTCCCGCAGCCACTTGACATGGAACGGCTGGCGGCGGTACTCGCCGGCCAGCAGCTGGATCGCCCGCCGGGCCTGGTCCGGCACGACGGACACGTGGATCTTCCAGCCGTGCTCGCGCAGCGGCGGCAGGCCCGCCGGACGGCAGACGACCCAGACGCCGTTGACGACGACCTCGTCGTCGGGTGAGGCCATCGCGCGCATGTCGCGTTCGAGGTCGTACGGCAGGTCGGCCCGCCCGAACTCCTCGTAGAAGCGGCTGTCGGCGACGGTGTAGGTGCGGTAGTCGGTGAACCGGCGCATGAGAGAACCCCCGGGGCGCTGTCGATCGTGGCGGGAAAAGCACCTCCGGGCCGGCAGCAGCCGGCCCGGAGGTCAGGTGGGGTGGATCAGCAGCCGCGGCTGTCGCCGCTGCCACATCCGTACGAGTCGCCGCTGTTGCCGGAGATGATGTTGAGGAAGCCGGACTCGTCGTCGTCGTTCGCCAGGCTCACCAGCGAAAGAACCGTGTTCATCATGGTTGGTCACCTCCCTTCGTTCCGGCCTCCAGTCTTGGTGGCACGGGTGTCCCAGGAGGAGGGCGGCCGACCCGCCTCCGCCGGGAATAGCGCCCGCCGGCGCGGGCGCCGCGCCCTCACTCTCGGCGCCGACCGTTCGCCGGTGACGGCGGGACTCTTGGTTCCGCCCGGTGGGCGCCGCGTCGGCGGGCGGTAGGCCCCTTGCCCGGTTGCACCCGGCCGGTACCATCCGTCCCATGACCCACGATTACTAGGTTCCAGCCGGTCTCGACACGTTGAGCGGACTGCTCCGTGTCGCCGTCAGCTCCGACCTCGACCCGGTTGCCGCTGCCGTTCAAAGCAGCCACGTCACCGCGCTGATCGCTGCCGCCCTGCCTGATCACCGCTGGGACGCGACCACCTTCGTTCTCCACACCATCGGCGTCGGTGACCTGATCGAGGTCATCCGCTCGCACGGAGGTCATCCCGCCGCGTCGGGAACCATCACCGGCACCGCCTGGTTCGCCGAACCGGATCTGTTGTGGGAACCGACCGCCGTCGCGACCACCGGCGATGCCGCGGGCCTGCAGCGTCTTCCTCTGCTCGCCGCGGTCCCCGCCGCAGCCGTGTGCGGTCCGCGCCGGCGGTGGCTTGCGAAGCTCGCCGCGGACACCGTCCGCTCTGGGATCACCGGTGCGCAGTTGTGGGACGAGGCCGCCGACCTCGGGAATCCCGCCGACCGTCGTGTGCGTGTGCGTGCCGCACATCTGATGGTCCGCGGACGTGAGCCGCCGTAACGGCCGGGCCCAGAGTCGCCCAGACGCTCCCTTCTCACAACAACGTTCCCCGCTTTCGTTTCGTCCACGGCCCGTATCCGCGCCGCTGGACCACACTCTGTCCGAGGAGAAGACCACCATGACCAGGATCGCCACCACCGGGTCCCGTACCGTCGACCCGGCCTGCCTGGAGACCGCCGGCATTCTCACCAGCCTGGCCACTCACACCGAAACCGTCGCCGGGACCGTCACCGGCGGACCCGCCCGCCGGATGAGCAAGCTGTCCCGGCAGATGCACGCCGCCGCGGGGCTGCTGCGCAACGGCTGGGGACTGCCCGCCCCGGCTGGGATCACCGCCGTCAAGTACCTGACCGAGGTGGGTGCCGGCTTCACCGCGCAGGACGTCGATGCCCAGGTGTACCGGCTGCAGGCTCTGATCGTGCGGCTGCACGACTGGCGCGGTCACACCGGGTGCCTTTCCGCCGGCGCCCGGCACTGATGTAAACAATGGTGACCACGACCCGGCGGGCCGTGGTCACCGCGTAGCCCCTGTAGCTCAATGGCAGAGCAGCCGCCTCTAAAGCGGACGGTCGTCGGTTCGAATCCGACCAGGGGCACCACGACCCGGTGTCCGGTAGGTGATTCGCCGCGTACAGCAACGTCGTCGGCTGGCGGCTGCTGAACCGGCACCTGTCCGGCCTGCACATCTGCTTCCCGGCGAGTGGGACCGCGGTGCGCAGCCGCGGGTCCCGCAGCCGGTTCTCGACGAGGCCGCCCGCCGCGAGTACCGGCGCCGGCTGTCGGAGTTGACCGCGCAGATCGAGGCCAGCGACGCGGCCGGGGACGCCGCCCGCAGCGAAAAGCTGGCCCAGGAGCAGGAGTTGGCCGCCGCATCCGGCTTCGGTGGCCGGGTGAAGGGTTTCGTCACCGACGAGGAGCGGGCTCGGGTGGCGGTAGGCAAGGCGATCCGCCGGGCGATCTGCAGCATCGGCCGGTCCGACCCGCTCCTCCGGGAGCATCTGCACCGACGGGTGCGGACCGGCCGCTACTGCGTCTGTCTCCCGAAGCCGTGAGCTACGCGATGCCGGTCCGTTTGTATACCCACACGCCGTTCCGGCCCTGCAGGCAGTCCTTGTAGCCGATGACGGCGTAGACGTCGTACCGTTCCAGGTCCTCGTCCGGGACCACGTCGGTGTACATCTCCAGGCCGAGCCCGCCCGAGCCGGCCGCCGGCCAGTCCCCGCGCCGTAGCATCCACCGCTTGCGCACGTTGCCGTACCAAAGCGACGCCTCGATCTCGCCGCCGCAGCGGTTGACGATCTCCTGGGCCCGGCCGCCGTCCATGATCATGTCCAGGCCAGCGACGATGTTGACCCAGGTGTAGAAGTAGTCGGGCCGGATCAGGGTCAGGCACGCGTTGAACGTCTCGTTGTCGTAGTTGCACTTGTGCACCAAGGGGGGGAGCCACGGCAGCGGCCGGGCCCGCCGTGCCGGTCAGGAGGCTGCCGGTGGTCACCAGCGCGGTGAGCGCACCCAGGAGACGTACGCGGAAAGAAGTTTTCATGCCCTTTCGGTGTTCCACCAGAGTTCCATCTACCCCCTCAGGCCGGCGTGTGCGAGGCCCTCGATGAACCGGCGGTTCCGGGCCGGGTTGGGCACGACATCCTTGGCCTGGCTGACCGGCGAGCGAGTCACCCTCGCCTGCCGCCTGCTCGAAAGCGGCGAGATCCCGGCTGGACCTGGTCGCCCGCCGCAGCGGCCTCGGCAACGTGCAGGGCGACACCGCATCACAGCCGCGAGTCTGTCCAGATTCGGCCGGCTCGGCGGCTTGAACGCCGCCGGGTGTGACCCCCGCCGCAGCCCAACTTGTTTGAATCTGAAATAGTTGCCGAGTCAAACGCGTTGTGCGGGGCAGTCCGGGAAGCAGGTTTCCCGGCCGATCAGTCCAGGAGCCGGTCATGCAGTTCGGAATCTTCAGCGTCAGCGACATCACGACGGACCCGACCACCGGCCGGACCCCGACCGAGGCCGAGCGCATCAAGGACATCGTCACCATCGCCAAGCACGCGGAGGAGGTCGGCCTCGACGTCTTCGCGCTCGGCGAGCACCACAACGAGCCGTTCTTCTCCTCGTCGCCGACCACCACGCTGGCCTACATCGCCGCGCAGACCTCGACGTTGCAGCTGTCCACCGCGACCACGCTGATCACCACCAACGACCCGGTGAAGATCGCCGAGGACTTCGCGATGCTCCAGCACCTCGCCGACGGCCGCGTCGACCTGATGCTCGGCCGCGGCAACACCGGCCCGGTCTACCCGTGGTTCGGCAAGGACATCCGCGCCGGCATCCCGCTCGCCATCGAGAACTACAGCCTGCTGCACAAGCTGTGGCGCGAGCACGTCGTCGACTGGCAGGGCAAGTTCCGCACCCCGCTGCAGGGCTTCACCTCCACCCCGCGCCCGCTCGACGAGATCCCGCCGTTCGTCTGGCACGGCTCGATCCGCAGCCCGGAGATCGCCGAGCAGGCCGCCTATTACGGCGACGGGTTCTTCGCCAACCACATCTTCTGGCCGGCGTCGCACACCCAGCGGATGGTCCAGCTCTACCGGCAGCGCTTCGAGCACTACGGGCACGGCGCCGCCGACCAGGCCATCGTCGGCCTCGGCGGGCAGGTGTTCATGCGTAAGAACAGCCAGGACGCGGTCAAGGAGTTCCGGCCCTACTTCGACAACGCCCCGGTGTACGGCCACGGCCCGTCGCTGGAGGACTTCACCCGCGAGACGCCGCTGACCGTCGGCAGCCCGCAGCAGGTCATCGACAAGACCCTCGGCTTCCGCGAGTACGTCGGCGACTACCAGCGCCAGCTGTTCCTGCTCGACCACGCCGGCCTGCCGGTCAAGACCGTCCTCGAGCAGCTCGACCTGCTCGGCGGCGAGGTGGTCCCGGTGCTGCGCAAGGAGTTCGCCGCACGGAAGCCGGCCCATGTGCCGGACGCCCCCACCCACGCCTCCCTTCTCGCGGCCCGTAAGGCCAAGGAAGAAGTGACCGCATGAAACAGCGCAAGCTCGTCGTCATCAGCGCGGGCCTGAGCCAGCCGTCGTCGACCCGCCTGCTCGCCGACCAACTGTCGGCAGCGGCCGTCGGCGCGGCCGCCCGGCTCGGCGTCACCCTCGACGTCCAGTTCATCGAACTGCGCGACCTGGCCCACGAGATCACCGACAACATGCTCACCGGCTTCCCGGGCACCGCGCTCAAACAGGCCCAGGAAGCGGTCACCGCCGCCGACGCCCTGATCACCGTCACCCCGGTGTTCTCGGCCAGCTACAGCGGACTGTTCAAGTCGTTCTTCGACGTCCTCGACAAGGACGCCCTGGCTGACAAGCCGGTCCTGCTCGCCGCCACCGCCGGCACGGCCCGTCACTCGCTGGTGCTGGAGCACGCCCTGCGGCCGCTCTTCTCCTACCTGCGGGCGGCGATCATCCCCACCTCGGTCTTCGCCGCCAGCGACGACTGGGGCGCCAACTCGGTCGAAGGCCCACTGCGCGCCCGCATCGACCGGGCCGCCGCCGAACTCGCCCGCGAGGTCGAGCGCCGCGAACCCGCCGTGGTCACCGACCCGTTCGCCCTGACCGCGAACTTCGAGGACATGCTGAAGAACCTCTGAACACCAGCGACGATCGGCGCGGGCCACCGGAAGATTCCGGATACCCGCGCCGATCTGATTGCAACACGTCGCGCCATCATTGCCCGAGGATCGCGGCGAGCTGGGCGAGCCCGGCGAGTGCGGCCAGCGTGGCGGCGATCAGGGTGAACACCCGGACGAAGCGGAACAGACCCCCGGCCTCACGGTCGGCCTCGGCGAGCAGGGTCTCCAGGCTCTGGGTGGAGCTGCCTCCGCCGTGCCGCGCGGTCAGCCGCCAACTGTCGCCGTCGCGGACCGGCGCGCCGAGCACGGTGATCCGGCTGTACTGGTCGACCCGCATCTCGTGAAAGGTGAACTTCGGCGGCGGGTTGTCGGCGAAGTCGCAGATGCCGAGCTCACCGAGGCGGAGGAGGAGTTTTCCGCGACCGCCGCGGTTGCCCTCCACGATGTCGTGGGTCGCGAGCCGGAACCCGGTCGGGTTGTCGATGTCGTACACCTCCAGGAACCGGTCGAACAGCTGACCGTCGAGAAGCACCGAGCCGGTCTCGTCGTGCATCTCCACGACCGCCTGGCTGCGGTGGGTCACCGGACTCGTCGTGTACGTACGGAGTTCCTGCTCGTAGGTATGCGTCTCGTCGACCCGCCACCACAGGCATCGTCGCTGGGTGACGGGTGAGGTCAGCTGCCCGGTCGGGCCGGGCTGGAGCCGTCCGGCCATCAGAACCAGTTTCGGCGCCCGGTCGGTGGCGGCCAGTTCCCGGCAGGTCATCGGCACGGCTTGCCGCAACCGCCGGCTCAGGCTCTGCCGGCGTGCGGCGGTCGCGCCGAAGACGGCGGCGATGGCGCCGGGCGCCGCGGCTATGGCGAGCAGGGTGACGGCGGTGTCGTCCACGGCGGCCCCTCGGTCACGGGCGGCGACGGTCGGCCGCGTAGTGGCGCCGATCGTAGCGACCGTCCGCTATCGCCGAACCAGGCGGCGACCATTCGTCGTTCAAGGCCGGTCATAGTTGCGGGCGGCGCAGGCGATCACCACGCAGCCGGCCACCACGGCCAGGACCGAGACCACGACGGCGCCGGAATCGACGTCGGTCAGCAGCAGACCGGCGACTGCCGCCTGCGGGGCGAACAACCATCCCCAGACGCGACTGAGCCGCCAGATCAGGAGAGCGGTCAGGGACAGACCGACGATCAGGATCCCGATCGAGAGGCCGGTGAAGTCGAGAGGCGGCTCCGCAGCCGTGAGCGCCTGGGCCGGCGCGTAGCCGGGGAAGCCGATCCGCGTCCACACGCCGCCGGCGTCGCGCATCGCGAACCCGTCCAAGCCGTTCGCGACCACCACCACGTGGCCGCCCGGCACGTCCGCCACCGCGAGCATCGTCGAGGCCAGGCTCCGCACGTCGTACCGCTGGAGCAGCCCGGCCCGGAACGGCCCGTCGATCCGCCAGCTCTCCGGCCAGCTGGCGTCACCCGTGTCGCTCTGCACCGCGAGCTGCCCGGGCACCACCCGGTAGCAGACCACCGGGACCGAACCGGAACAGGGCGGGGCCGCGGCCGGCCAGGAGACCGAGGGCGAAGGTGCGGGCGGCGCGGGCTGCCCGGACAAAGCCGGCCGCACCAACGAGGTCCACGGAACCGGCTCCGGCTCCTCGATGCGCTGCCACGTGCGGCCGCCGTCCGTGCTGACCGCCTCCGGCTTCTCCGGGTAGTCATGGAAGTAGTTCAGGTAGATCGCGCCGTCGTCGCCGACCGCCACCTGCTCGGCGACCGGGGTCTCCGGCTCGGTGTTGCTGGTCGCGGCCACCCCGAACAGCGCCACCGGCAGGACCACGGCCAGCCGCAACGCGCGCGACCAGCGCCGGGCCGGCACCCCGGTCAGCGGCCGCCGGGCGGTCCACCAGGCCAGCCACAGCGCCGGCAGGGCCAGCAGGTCGGACGGGTCGGCCCGGACGAGCGAGGGCGTCAACAGGCTCCAGGCCGCGGACGCGAGCTGTGCCCCGTACACCCAGAGCTTGACGAACAGGAACCCGCCACCCACCGTGACGATCGAGGCGACCGCAACCGGCCGGAACGGCGCTCGCGGCGCGATGAGGCCCGCCAGGGCCGCGAGCAGCGGCGGCGCGAGCACCATGCCGGCGACGTCGCTGAGTTTGCCGGTCACCCATCCCGGCCAGGCGGACTTCAGTAGATGATCATTGATGACGAGCAGCGCCAGCGCGGTCACCGTCACCGGATGACACAGCCAGGCGAGCGCCTTCCCCCGAGCAGCGTTCACATTCGACACACTGTCAGCGGTGGGTCACGGTGAGATCCCGGGATCAAAACCTTTGGATGTACGGCCACGAAGAGCACCCGGGCTACCCGGCGACGCAGGCGACAGTCCGGGCCGCGAGGCACCGCCGGGCCGGATGCCGCCGGTCACCGCCACGGCCATCACCAGACCGGCGTGCAACGCCAGCAGGGTGACCAGGATCGCCCGCCGCGCCGGATCCGGTCCGGGGCGCAGCGGCAGCGGCGCGGCGTCGTCGAACAGCGCCGGGAACCCGACTCGCGCCCACCGGCCGGTCGGATCCCGGACGGCGAACCCGTCCCGCCCGTTGGCGACCACCACCACGTGACCGCCCGGCACGTCCTGAACGCCCAGTGCCCCCGAGTCGAGCTCGCCGAGGTGCCGGGCGTCGGCGTAGTCCCGGTAGAGCAGGCGCCGCTGTTCCTCGCCGACACCCCAGGCCTCGGCCCACGGCCGGCCGTGGAAACTGCTGAACACGTGGAGCCCACTGCGCCACACCGTCCGGTAGCAGACCCGCCCGAGCGAGCACTCCGGGGAGCTGATGGGCTCGACCGCCGCCGGGTCCGGCTCCGCGGCGGCCGTCCAGGTCGCGCCGGCGTCCCTACTGACCGCCCACACCCGGTCCTCGGACGGCAGAAGCCGGGCGCCGATGTAGACGGCGTCGGCCGTCACCTGGACGGAGTCGGCGTTCGGGCGGGCCGCCTCGGCCGGGACGAGCGCCAGCAACAACGTGAGCAGAAGGGACACCGCAACACCGTGACAACCGACGGTCCGGGGGTCAAAACGCCGTCACCCGAGCGATTCTCATCCGGCACGATGTGCTCATGTGCACTCAACACAAAGTCACCCGGCGGGCCGCGCTCGCCGGAATCGCCGGGCTCGCCGCCACCGCCGTGACCGCTGAGCCCGCCGCCGCCCGCTCCGGCCGTGGGCTGCGGGATCTCACCTATCCGCTGTCCGAGACGTTCCCGGCGTTCAGTCCGGGTGAGGAGGCGTTCCGGCGGACCGTCACGACCGTCGAGGACGACGGCTACTACATGCAGGAGTGGCGGATCATCGAGCACATCGGCACCCACGTCGACGCGCCGGGCCACTTCACCGCGGGCGGGCGGGTCGCCACCGAGCTGCGGCCCGACGAGCTGATCCTGCCGGCCGTGGTCGTCGACATCGCCCGGCGGGCGGCCCGCGACCCGGACACCGAGGTGACCGTCGACGACCTGCGGGAGTTCGAGCGGCGGCACGGGCGGATCCCGGACGGCGCAGCGGTCCTGATGTACTCCGGGTGGGGTTCGCGGATCGGGGACGCGGACGCCTACCGGGGCACCGACGCGGCAGGCACCCTCCACTTTCCCGGGTTCGGCACGGACGCCTGCGAGTGGCTGCTGTCCCGCCGCCGGATCCGTAGTCTCGGCGTCGACACGCTCAGCATCGACCCGGGCGTCTCGGAGACCTTCGACACGCACCTGGCCCTGACCGGCGCCGACCGGTACGGGCTGGAGAACCTGGCCGGACTGGACCGGCTTCCCCGTACCGGAGCAACGATCTTCGTGGGTTTGATCCCCTACGAAGGCGGTTCCGGAGGGCAGGCCCGGGTGCTGGCCACCTGGTGATTCACCAGCTCAACCCGATCGTGGTGAAAAACCACAGCGCCGACGTCAGCCACAACCCGGCCACCGCGGTCAGCACCAGCCCACCGGCCACCGGCAGACCCCACCCACGACCGTCGCCGGGCCGGCTGAGCAGCAGCATCTTCGTCACGAACACGCCGTAGAGCAGACAGCCGAGCAGCGAATGCGCCAGCACCCGGGGCGTGTCCGACCGCAGGCCGAACGTGTAGAGGCAGTGCACCGCCACCGGCATCGACAGCAGCAGGGCGATCCGGCCGGACCAGCGGTGCACCGCCCCCACCCACGCCGCGCCCGGCACCACACCGTAGATCGCCAGCGCCGTCAGCAGCTGCACCGCCAGGAACGCCGCCACCCCGGTGGCCAGCCACGCTTTCAGGGTCTGGATCCGCAGGAACGTCTCCACGTCGGACGTGCCGACCGGGTCGTGCAGCCGCCCGTACACGCCGAGGCCCACCGCGACCCCGACGCCGGCGACCACGGGCAACCAGACCCGGGGCCTCAGAATCCCTCCCCGGTGTCCACGTCGATGGTGGTCGCGCCGGTGACCGTGGCGCCGTCGATCGTGGTGCTGCGCCCGGTCAGGTCCAGCACCGGCGCCGGGCCCGGGGTCTCGCCGCGCAGCAGCACACCCACCTGGCGGCCGTCCGGCAGCACGATCCACGAGCCGTTGACCTTGGCCCCGCCGACCTGGCTGCTCAGCCGGTACAGCCCGGACGGCTTGCGGACCACGCCGATCTCGAACCGGTGCGCCTTGCCCTCGAACGTCACCTCACCGGCCGCGCGGCGGGCGTCGAACAGGCCGGAGATCTTCGTGTTGTTCTTGCCGGTGAGGCTGAGCAGCCCGTTCTTCGCGGTACCTTTCAGCCAGGCCTCCAGGCGGTCGCCGTCGCAGATGTACGCGATCGCCTGCCCGTCGCGGATCGAGATGGCCAGGGTGCCCGCCCCGTCGTCGACCTTGCCGGCCATCGTGACCCGCAGCCGTTCGGCGGCCGGCGTGTTCAGCGGCGGCAGCGCCACGTCGTTGGTGGGCGGCAGTGTCTCGGTCCCCTTGTCGAGCGGGGTGACCGCGGGCGGGATGCTGACCTGGGTGACCAGGTTGCCGGTGCGCGCGTCGGCCTGGGTGGTCAGGTTGAGCCCGGTCACCACGGCGGCGACCGCGATCGCGGCGGCCAGGGTGATCAGCGGCCCGCGGCGCCAGCGGGCCCGTTTCGGCGGCCTGCTTTCATGTGGGGGCAGCTGCCCGGCCCAAGTCCCGATGGTGTCCCGCGGCCCCACAAACGCGACCCTGGGCGGCTGCGGCGGCGCCGGCGGCGGGTACGTGGGCTGCGGCAGCTGCGGCGGCGGGAAGCCGAGTGCCAGCGTGACCGGCTCCTGGTCAACCATCGGATGCCCGGACACCGGCACGACCGGCGGGAGGCCCTGCGCCTGCACCGCGAACTGCCGCAGGTAGGCGGCCACCCGGGCGGCCGGCGGACGGCGGCGCGGGTCGGCGGCGAGGCAGTCGCGGGCCACCGGGCCGAGCGGGCCGGGCAGCGCTGACGGATCGCCGTCGGGCCGGCCGGTGGTCAGCTCCAGCAGCAGCACGCCGAGCGACCACACGTCGGCGGCCGGGGTCGGCGGGCCGCCCTGGAAGATCTCCGGCGCCGTGTAGCCGGGCGTGCCACCGGCCACCGAGTGGTGTGCGCCGCCGAGCAGCACGGCCACGCCGAAGTCGGTGATCCGGATCTCCGGCGGGGTGGACCCGCGCACGATCAGCAGGTTCTCCGGTTTGAGGTCGAGGTGGACGACACCCCGCTCGTGGGCGAACGCCAGCGCGGCGGCGGTCTGCGCGGCCACCACCACGACCTCCGGCGGGGTGAGCCGGCCGCCCCGCATCGACAGGTAGCGGCGCAGGTTGGGACCGTCCACGTACTCCATGACCAGGGCCAGGGTGCCGCCCTCGACGATCAGGTCACGCTGGCGCACGATCGCCGGGTGGCTCAGGGCACGCAGGGCCGCCTCCTCGCGGAGGAACAGCTCACGGACCCGGTGGTCACCGGCCAGCTCCGGGCGCAGCAGTTTGGCTGCCAGCGGCGGTCCGCCGTGCCTGCTGGTCGCGCGCCGCACCACCGAAACGGCGCCGCGGCCGATCTCCTCGTGCAGCAGGTACTCCCTGCCGAGCGGTTCGTGAGCGGCCATCCCCGTACCCCTTGCCAATAGATCAGCTAAGCCCCACCGACTGTCATAACCATGTCGATCTTTCTGCGGTTCAGCGCTCCACTCGCGAATTGCATTCTTCTATAAGACGCTGATCAATGGCGAGGGTTCTCTAGGGTGAGGTGGTGCTGTTGGACGGCCCGTTCACGTATGCCGAGGTCGGCGCGACCCGGGACGCCCCGCTGCCGTCCGGGTACCGGCACGTGCTGCGTGACGTCGAGGTCGGCGCCGGGCGGGACGTGTTCGAGCGGGCCGCCGAGGCGCTGCTGACGTTCGGGATGCACCGGGGCGCCGGGCTGACCGTCGGCACCCGCGCGCCGGCCGTGCCCGGTCTGCCGGTGGTGATCCGGATCGGGGCCGGGCCGTTGCGGCTGACCGCGCCGTGCCGGGTCGTGTACCGGATCGACCAGCCCGACCGGCAGGGTTTCGCCTACGGCACCCTGGACGGGCACCCGGAGCGCGGTGAGGAGGCGTTCGTGCTGCACCTGACCGGGGCCGGGCGGATCCGGTTCCGGATCACCGCGTTCTCCCGGCCGGCGAGCGCCCTGGCCCGGCTCGGCGGCCCGCTGACCACACTGGCTCAGGAGATCGCCACCCAGCGGTACGTCAGGTCGATGCGCCGGCTGTCACGCCCCTGACTGAAGCTCGCGCAGCAGTTCCCGGGCCGGGCCGTCGACGATCCGGGCGGTGTCGCTGAGCACCACCACCCCCACCTTCTTCTCCGGGTCGAACCCGACGAACGCGAACGCCCCTCCGGTCTGCCCGTTGTGGTAGATCTGCAGGTGGCCGCCGAGCTTGTCGTGCAGCCGCTGCGCCATCCAGCCCAGCCGCACGGTCAGGAACGGGTTGACCCGGTGCTCGACGTCGAGCGCCAGCCCCACCGCCGCGGTGATCGGTGACTCCTCGACATGCGCGCGGGCGAACGCGATCAGGTCGGTCGTGGTCGAGCGCAGGCCGCCCGCCCCGGCCAGGTCGGCCAGGTTCCACGGCTGCACCGGGCGCTGTTTCGCGTCGTGCTCCGGCTCGACCGGGCCGCCGACCGCCGTGCTCGTCAGCCCGAGCGGGGTGGTGATCTCGCGGGCCACCAGGTCGCCGTAGGACAGACCGGCGTGCCGGGACAGCGCCAGCCCGAGCAGGCCGGCGCCCAGGTTCGAATACCGGAACCGGGTGCCCGGGGTGGCCGGGCGGATCCGGGACAGGTTCTCGATCAGGTAGTCGGCGGTGCAGCCGGCGTACGGATCCGGAGTGTTCGGCCGTAGCAGCGCCTTGAGCAGCATCCCCTTCGGCAGCCGTGGCAGCCCCGACGTGTGGGTGGCCAGATGCCGCAGGGTGATCCCGGCCGGCGCCGGCAGGAAGTCGTTCAGCGGCTGGTCCAGCCGCACCTCGCCGGCCTCGACCAGGCGGGCCAGGACCAGGCTGGTGAACACCTTGCTCACCGAGCCGATCTCCAGCCGTGACCCGGTGGTCAGCCGGCCGGACGCCTGAACCTCGGTGCGGTCACCGGCCAGCGCGGCGACGACCACCCCGTGACGGTTCGGTTCCAGCTTCTGGACGGCCTGGCGGGTCAGCTCGGCAAGATCAGTCACGGCGTCCATTCTGGGAGGCGGGCACAACGCCGGGCGGGCGGGTCGCCGGGAGTAGTGTGCTGATTTCGAGCCAAGGGTCGCACGACGGGGAGCAGCATTGGACGACCATCGGTGGATGCGCCGCGCGATCGAGCTGGCCAACCGCTGCCCGGCGTCCACGTCGGCGTTCTCGGTCGGCGCGGTCATCGTCGACGGTGACGGCATCGAGCTCGCCAACGGCTGGTCCCGCGACTCCGACCCGCAGGTCCACGCCGAGGAGTCGGCCCTCCAGCGCGCCGACGGCCGCACCCGGCTGCGCACCGCCACCATGTACAGCACGCTCGAACCCTGCTCCAAACGCGCCAGCCGCCCGCACGCCACCTGCACCGGCCTGATCATCGCGGCCGGCATTCCGCGGGTCGTCATCGCCTGGCGCGAACCCGACCTCTTCGTCACCTGCGAAGGCGTCGCGCTGCTGATCGCAGCGGGCGTCGAGGTGGTCGAGCTGCCCGGGCACGCTGCGGCAGCGCGGGCGGCCAACGCCCATTTAGCCCTTTAGCGGGTACGGCCAGGGGCCCCCGACCGCAGACACCGAACAGAAAATGGGACGCCGAGGGCTGAACGTCTCAACCGCTCCATGCGTACTCACTGTTACCAGGGCCAGGTCCTGGTTCGTGAGGAGGAGATCATGACGGTCCAGGCGTTGCAGCCCCGCGAGGCGCGTCACCACACCGGCGCGATCGTTCGCAGCCGCCGGTTCGCGACCCAGTTCGAGATGGACGGACGCATCCTGACCCTGGGCGTCGAGCCTGGTGTACGCGGTGGTCTCTACTATCTGCCATCCGCGCCGAAGTTCGACGACGGCACCCCGGTCCCCCGCGAGATCGCCGCCGGGCTCCAGTCGGTGATCGAGGAGGTCGAGCGTTTCTGGGGCCACTGGCCGGAGTTCCGCGCCACCCTCTGATCACTCACGGTGATCTTCCGGCGGATGGATCACCGGCACCGACCCGAGTCTCCGGGCCGGGTGGACCGCTAACAAATGCCTAACACGCGATGATCAGGCTGGCGTCATGCGAACGATGAGCATGAAAACGATCATCCCGGCGACGCTGCTGCTGTCCCTCGCCGCGTGCGGTGACCAGCCGGATCAGCCGGAGCCACAGGTGGCGGCGATCCCGGGCGCGGCCACGTCCGCGACGCCCGGCACCACCAGTGCGAACAACGCGGCGGTACGCCAGCTCCCGCTCGGTGCGACGAAGGAGGAGATCGACCGGGCCTACGACGCCTACTACGCCTGCTGGACACGCAACGGCGTGCCGTCGAAGACGATGCCGGACGGGAGCGACGGCGGGCCCCTGCTGAGCTACAAGATCGACTCGAAGAAGTATCAGCCGGCTGTGGACGCCTGCGCCGACCAGGAGCCGCTGAACGCGCCGGAACTCGACCCGCAGCAGAACGCGAACTACGCCGACGACCTCCGCGAGGAGAAGGCGTGCATCGAGAGTCACGGCATCAAGATGGAGATCCGGGGCACGGGCGACGACGCCAGTCTCTGGGCTGTCGACACGAAGGCCAACATCGCGAAAGCGAACAGCGACGAGGGCATGGAGTTCCAGCGTCAGTGCGAGATCTCCGCCTTCACGCAGAAGTAGCACGCCGTGCGGAAGAGGATACTCATCATCGTCACCACCGGGGTGATGGCACTGGGCGGGGCGGCCTACACCGTACGGTCGCGGGCCGGGAATGAACCGGATGCGGTCCGGCCGTCGCCGGCGACGGCAGCCACCGCCGAGATCGTGCGCACCGACCTGTCCGACTACTGGACCGAGACCGGCACAGTCGGCTACCGCAGACAACGCACCCTGCGCGGGGTCGCCCCCGGCGTGCTCACCTGGCTACCGAAACCGGGCCGGACAGTCGCCCGGGGTGAAGTGCTCTACCGGGTCGGTGACCGGCCGGTAATGCTGTTGTACGGGTCGTCGCCGATGTTCCGCGACATCGACACGGTGGGCATGCTCGGCCGCGACATTCGGGTGCTGGCCGACAACCTGCGGGCGCTGGGCTACCGGATCGGCGAGCAGCCCGCGCCGGGCACCACGGTCACCGTCCAGGGGTCGCCCGCTCCAGGCGGAGCCGACGACATCCCCGAGCCGGGCGCCTCCGCGCCGGAGGCGTCGTCGTCCGGGCTGCCGGCGTCGTCGTACCGAACCGTCGTGACCGCGCGGGACGCGGTCTTCACCGCAACCCTCAAGGACGCCGTGAAACGCTGGCAGACGGCCCGGGGCGTACGGCCGGCCGACGGCACGCTGACCCTCGGCGATGTCGTGGTGCTCTCCGGCGCGGTGCGGGTCGGCGCGGCCGCGGCCCAGCTCGGCGACGACGCGACGGGCAATCTGATGGCGGTCAGTGACCAGGCCAAAGTGGTGACAGTAGACATCGACGCGAGCCGGGCCGGTGACCTCCGAGCCGGTCAGAAGGTGCGGATCGTGTTGCCGGACAGCACGACCACAGGTGGCGCCGTCACCTCGGTGAGCGGCAACGTGCAGACCCCGTCCGGCGACGGCGCGGGCCTGGACAGCCCCAAGGTTCAGGTCGTCATCGCGGTCGACAAGGCGTCGACGATCAAGACCATCAGCTCGGCCGACGTCGAGGTCCGGTTCGCCGGCACCGCCCGGAGCGACGTGCTCGCCGTCCCGGTCGGTGCGCTGCTGGCCCTCAGCGGCGGCGGGTACGGCGTACAGATATCCGGTGGTTCCCTGACTGCGGTGACGGTGGGCCTGTTCGCCGACGGGATGGTCGAGATCACCGGCACCGGCCTCGACGCCGGCATGCGGGTGGTGACCACCTCGTGACCGCGGTACTGGAGACCCGGAACGCGACACGGCGTTACGGGCAGGACGTGACGGCCCTGTGCGACGTATCGCTGCGGATCGACGAGGGTGAGTTCGTGGCGATCCTCGGCCCCTCCGGGTCGGGCAAGTCCACCCTGCTCAACATCATGGGCACGCTGGACCGGCCGACCGAGGGGCAGGTGTGGATCGGCGGGCACGAGGTCACCTCGATGTCCGACCGGCACCTGTCGGCGCTGCGGGGGCGGTGGCTGGGCTTCGTGTTTCAGCAGTTCCACCTGACCGACGGGCTGACCGCCACCGAGAACGTCGCCACCGGCCTGCTCTACGCCGGTGTGCATCGCAGGCACCGCCACGCGCGGGCGCTGGCCGCACTGGACCGGGTCGGTCTGGCCCACCGCGCACGCCACCACCCGCATCAACTGTCCGGCGGCGAACGCCAGCGGGTGGCGATCGCCCGGGCTCTGGTCAACCGGCCCGCGCTGGTGCTGGCCGACGAACCGACCGGGGCGCTCGACACCGCCACCGGCCGGGCCGTGCTCGACCTGCTGGTCCAGCTCAACGCCGAAGGCACCACGATCGCCGTGATCACCCACGACCGGGACATCGCCGCCGCTCTGCCCCGCCGCGTCGAGCTTCGCGACGGCCGCGTCATCACCGACACCGGCCGGTGCCCCTCATGAGGGCCGCCCGCCTGTCACCCGCCGACATCGTCGCCCTCGGACTCGTCGGCCTCCGCGCCCGCCGGACCCGCGCGGCCCTTTCCGCGCTCGGCATCGCCATCGGCATCGCCACATTGGTGCTCGTCACCGGCATCCCCGCGTCCAGCCGGCGGGCACTCGACGAGAGGCTGGCCGCTCTGGGCACCAACCGGTTGCAGGTGACGCCGGCACCCAACCACGAGCCGCCGGTCGAACTGCCCGTCGAGGCGCTCGACATGGTGTCGCGGATCGCTCCGGTGACGGTGGCCAGCGCGACCGGCGACTTCGGGCTCAACGTCACCCGCTCCGACCGGACCGCGGCGGGCGAGTTCAACGCCATCGCGGTGGTCGCCACCAAGTCGAACCTGCTGGCGGCATTGGACGGCCGTGTCCGTACCGGCCGGTTCCTCGATCCGGCGATGGAACGCCTGCCGACCGTGGTGCTCGGCTCGACCGCCGCCCAACGGCTCGGCTTCGACGACGTCGACCTGTCCCGGCCCCTCCAGGTGCATCTGGGCCGGCACCGATTCACCGTGATCGGCATCCTCGAGCCGGTGCCGTTGTCACCCGAGATCGACCGGTCGGCGATGATCGGCTGGGAGGCGGCGACCCGGTGGCTGCGCTTCGACGGGCGGCCCACCCGGATCTACGTGCAGACCACCGACACCCAGGTGGCCGCGGTCCGTTCGGTGCTGGCCGCCACCGCCAACCCGCGACATCCCGGCGACGTGCTGGTCAGCCGGCCCTCCGACGCACTGGCCGCCAAGCAGGCCGTCCAGCAGACGTTCAGTTCCCTGCTGCTCGGGCTGGCCGGCGTCGCGTTGCTGGTCGGCGGGATCGGCGTGGCCAACACGATGTACATCTCGGTGCTGGAACGACGACGCGAGATCGGCCTGCGCCGAGCCCTGGGCGCCCACCGCGGCCAGATCCGGATCCAGTTCGTCACCGAGTCGATCGTGCTGTCGACCCTCGGCGGAGGAGCCGGAGTACTGATCGGCGCGCTGGCCGTCGCCGGCTACGCCGCCCTACAGGACTGGCCGCTGGTCATCCCGCCGGCCGCGGTCACCGCCGGGCTCGTCGGCGCCCTGGGGATCGGTGTGCTGGCCGGCGCCTACCCGGCGGTACGGGCGGCCCGGCTGGACCCCACCGCGTCGCTGTCCAGCGTCTGAACCGTTCCGGAGGAGCCGATGCCACCACCTATGATCTCCGCCATGGGCGTCTCCGACACGGGCGGCTCCGACACGGGCGCGAAAATCCTGGTCGCCGACGACGACGCGCGGCACGCCGAGGGGATTCGGCGTTACCTCGTCGCCGACGGTCACGACACCACCGTCGTCCATGACGGCCGGGCCGCGCTCGACACCGCCCGCCGGGACCGGCCCGACCTTCTCGTCCTGGACGTGATGATGCCGGGCCTGGACGGGCTGACGGTGTGCCGCACGCTGCGGGACGAGTCGGACGTGCTGGTGCTGATGCTCACCGCCCGCAGCACCGAGAACGACATGCTGCTCGGCCTGGAGCTGGGCGCCGACGACTACCTGACCAAACCGGTCAGCCCGCGGGAACTGGTGGCGCGCGTCCGTACCCTGCTGCGCCGCGCCTCCCGGGGCGGTCCCGAGGCGGAGGCTCGCCGGATCCGGCGGATCGGCCGGGTCGGCATCGATCCGGTGGGCCACCGGGTGACCGTCGACGGCGAGCCGGTCGACTGCACCCGCGGCGAGTTCGCGATCCTGGCCGCTCTGTCCGAGCAGCCCGGCCGGGTCCTCACCCGGGCACAGTTGCTGCACCACACCAGGGGTATCGACCGCAGCTCCACCGAGCGGACCATCGACGTGTACGTGGTGAACCTGCGCCGCAAGATCGAGACCGACCCGCGGCGGCCCCGGCTGCTGCTCACCGTGCACGGTGTGGGCTACAAAATGGCGGCCGGTCCCGGTGACGGCTGACCGCGTCCCGGTCCGGCACAGCCTGATCACCCGTCTGCTGATCACCTCGATGGTGATCGCGGTGGCCGCCATCGCCTCCACCGCCTGGCTGGCCGCGACCACCACCACCCGGGCGATCAGCCACGAGCAGGGTGGCGCGGCCGCCGACCAGAGATCCGTCTATCAGGCGCTGCTCGGCTATGCGGCCACCCATCACGACTGGTCCGGCGCGGCCACCATGGTCCACACGCGGGCTGCGGAGATCGGCCGGCGGATCACCCTGACCACCGACGACCGCCAGGTCGTCCTGGACTCCCACACAGGTCCCGTCCCGGAGAACAGCCTTCCGGCGGCCGCCGTCGACCCGCTCGACGTCGACCTGGGCCTGACCGGGGGCGTCGAGCGCATCGACGAGCGGGCAGTCGGCCCCTACGTCGTGCCCAGCGAGGACCGGTACGTCATGAACGAGGAGGCCGCGAACGCTCTGAGCTGCTTCCGTAAACTCGGCTACCGCGGAGTCGTCGACGTCGCCCCCACCGGCCGGCCGAGCATCCTGCTCACCAGCGCCGGATCCCGGTTCGGGACACCGGTGCCCGACCACTCCATCGAGAGCTGCTCGACCGGCCTCGACAGTCTGGTCAGCGCCGGCGAGAAGAAGGCCCTGTGGGCGCTGGAGCAGATGGCCGCCCGCTGCATCGGCCTCGGTGACCGCGCCGACCGGCTGCGCATCACACCTACCTTCCAGGCCTACCTCGGGACGAGACCGGTGGTCCGCACCAGGAACGACGACGTCACCTGGGCGATGCCGTCGCAACTGCAACCAGCAGGTCCCGCCGACGTCGTCCAGCAGTGTGTCGCCTCGGCACGCCGCATGCAGCTACGGCCGTACGTGGCGCCCCGCGTCCTGCTGTTCGTCACCACACCAGGCGACGACCGCACCACCTTGAGCCTGTCCGGCGCCGGGATACAGCGGATCGCAGCGGTCGCCGCCGCCGTCCTGCTCGGCACCGTGCTGGTGACCGTGCTGGCCGGATGGCGGCTCGTCAGGCCGTTGCGCACCCTCACCGACGCCGCCGCACTACACGTGCCGGCCACGGTCTCCTCCCGCGACGAGATCGGCCGGCTGGCCCGTGCCCTGAACGACGCCACCCGCCGCCGGGAACAGGCCGACGAACAGCGCCGCACCCTGGTCAACGACGTGGCGCACGAGTTGCGTACCCCACTCGGTAACATCCGCACCTGGCTGGAGGCGGCCCAGGACGACCTGGCGCCCACCGACGCCCAACTGCTGGCGTTGCTGCACGAGGAGGCCCTGCAACTTCAGCACATCATCGACGACCTGCGCGACCTGGCCGCCGCCGACGCCGGCACGCTGCGCGTCGACCTGGAGCCGACCCCGCTGCGTGACGTGCTCCTGCAGGTGGTCGACAGTCACCAGGTCAGCGCCCACGCGGCCGGGGTGCGGCTGGAGGCCGACATCACCGGCGATCCGGTGGTCACCGCGGACCAGGCACGGCTGCGGCAGGTGGTCGGCAATCTGGTCTCCAACGCGATCCGCCACACGGCGCCGGGTGGGTCGGTCACCGTCGGCACGGAGGACACGACGATCACGGTACGCGACACCGGCACCGGCATAGCCCCGGCCGACCTGCCGAAGATCTTCGACCGATTCTGGCGGTCCGACGAGTCCCGCAGCCGGGCCACCGGTGGCAGCGGCCTCGGCCTGGCGATCGCCCGTCAACTGACCGAGGCCCACGGCGGCACGATCGAGGTCGAGAGCGAACCCGGCCGGGGCACCCGGTTCACCGTCCGGCTCCCCGGCCCCGTCTGACGCGTCCGGATCTCCGTGGGTGGCGGATGGCCGCCCGCCTGGTAGTACACACCCTCGCCGGCGACCGAGTGCCCCAGCGTCCCCACTCGCGTCATGTCGAGGTGGCCCCGGAAGTCGACGGTGGACCGCCGCCCGGTGACGGCGTCGGTGAAGCGGCCGGCCAGCGGTCCCCGCCCCGTGGTGGTCAGCTGCTGGAGCATCGCCAGGTGCCGGTTGATCAGGTGGGCGCGTTCGGGGGCGGTGCCCATGTTCGCGTTGAGACCGTTCGCGCTCACCGACACGACCACGAAACCCTTACCGACGCAGCCGATCCGGGTAGTGCACGATCGCCTTGAGCTCCGACGTCCCGTCCCAGTCCGGCGGGTCGGTGAAGGCGGCGTTGCCGTCACCCGGCGCGTTCTGGGCACCCCCGGTGCGGAGCGAGTGAGGTCAGAGCTGGGCGCGGAGCTGGTTCACGACGGCGGTGGCGGTGTCGGCCGGGATGGCGAAGCCCAGGCCCACGCTGCCGGTGCTGTCGCCGGCGGTGGCGATCGCCACGTTGATGCCGACCACCCGGCCCGAGGTGTCCACCAGAGCGCCGCCGGAATTGCCCTGGTTGATCGGGGCGTCGGTCTGGAGCAGGCCGGACAGTTTCTCGTCGCCGGTGTTCACGCTGCGGTTCAGGGCGGAGACGATGCCTGAGGTCACGGTTCCCTCCAGGCCCAGCGGGGCGCCGAACGCCAGGACCGTGTCGCCCACCTCGATGCTGTCGTCGGTGGCGAACGTGGCCGGAGTCAGGCCGCTCAGTCCGGTCGCCTGCACCAGGGCCAGGTCGTGCGTGGTGTCGGTGGCGACCACTTCGGCCGGCACGGTCTGGCCGTCGGACAGGCGCACGCTCACCGTACCGTCGGATTCGATCACGTGATTGTTGGTCAGGATCAGGCCGTCGGCGGACAGGATCACGCCGGATCCGAGTGACGACGACCGGGCACTGTCGACCAGCACCGTGACGATGCTGGGCTGGACCTTCGCCACGATCGGCGCCAGGTCGGAGGTTTCGGTGATGGTCGTCGCGGAGGTCGTCGCGGCCAGCGCCGGACTGGAGCTCAGATAGTTCTCGGCCAGGAACGCGCCGCCCGCGCCGCCGCCGGCGATCAGCACGAGGATCGCCGCGCCGCCGGCGACCCGCTTCATCCACCGCGGATCGCGCGGGGCGTGGACCATCATCGGCGGGATGTGTGTCGGCGGGAGGTCGTAGGTGACCCGATGCCGCCCGTACGGGCTCCGCGCATCGTGGCCTCCGCCGGCCTGGTCGTCGTTCCGGGAGGGGCGCGTCATCAGGTCCGTCATGTGATCGACTGTGCGCCCGAAGTTTGTTCCGCAGCGGTGAGCCGTCTGTGACTTCGCTGTGCCCGCCGGTCGCCCGGAAGGGTGGCTCCGGCGCGGCAACTCCCAACCCCAGGTCCGGCGTCTAGGGTCGGCCGGGTGTTTCTCCCCCAGCCATTCCCGGGCAATCCGGCATCAATCCTCGTCCCCGATCCGGCAGAGTCCGCCACCGTCCGCGCGATCCCCGAATCGCCCATATCGCCGGCAGCCACCTGTCCCGGCCGGGTGCGGCCGGTGGTGGAGCGACGCCCGTTCGGGCCGACCATCAGTGAGCCCGCCGCGGCGCTGCGCCGGGGCCGGCCCGCCGATCTGCGGGAGGTCCGATGACACGGCCCGTCCTCGAAACGACTGCGGGGGCCGCCGTGGTGGATCCGGTGACACGGCCCGTCCTCGAAACGACAGCGGATCCGGCCGGAACGGCGACGGGGGAAGGACGCCGGTGGGCCGGCGCCCTCGTGACCGGGGTGGCCGTCGCGGTGCTGGCGGGATGTGCGAGCTCTCCGCCCGTACCGCAATGGGTTGATCCAGCGCCTGCCGTGAGTGACGCGGCGGCCGCGCATCCATCGGCGTCGGTGGATGAAATGGGGTTGGCGGCCTCGGATGAGCGGTTCGTCGCCGCGGTGCGCGGGCGGCTGTCGGACGCGACGGTGGATCTGCGGAACGAGGAGATCACCGAGATGGGCGGGCAGGCCTGCGCGTCGCTCGCCGCCGGGCAGCCGCGGCGGGCGGTCGTCGAGGAGCTCGCCGGGCACGGGCTCCCGGATGCCGCCGCTCGCGAACTGGTCATCCTGGCCAGGTCCACCCTCTGTGACAGTGACAGCAGCGGCAGCGAACCCGGAACCGGGGGTCAGGACTGACCGAGCGCCCCGGACGAGCGACCCTCGGACCAGCCGTGCGCTTTCGGCCGATCGGATTTCCGGAATGTCCAGTCAGCCGACGGCGGAAGCCTGGTTTGCCGGAGGCCCCAGTTCCCTCACCGAGGAACCCGCGTTGAGCGCCATGACGACGACGGGCCGACCCACCGGATCGGCCGAAAGTCGCAGCGGCACACAGGGTTTGGAGACGGTGGGCAGATGTTCGGCACAGGTCTCGCGGAGATGCTGGGATCACCCACTACACGGGAGGTCACGATGTCAGCACGAGGAATGCTCAGCCTGGTCGGCAACGCCGTCGGCGGTCTGATCGGCTGGTCGGAGCCGGTTCCGCCGGCGGATCCGGAGGTGCTGCGGGCACTGTTCGCCGATCTCGGGGTGCGGGTCGGGCCGGATCCGGCGGAGCTGGCCGAGGCGGTCCGCTACTTCCAGGCACGGACCGGGCTGCCGGCCGATGGCGAGGCCGGCCCGCGCACGGTTCACCTGCTGGCCCGTTACGCGGCCGAGGCACGGGAGATCAACCAGATCCAGGCGGCGTGACCCTCCCGAGGGGATGATTGTCCGTTTCCAAGGCGATTTGCCCGGTGTTGTCAGGAGTACGGCTCCGCGAATCGGGGCCCCGGACAACCGGAGGACGCCATGAAACGTCGCACCATCACCCGCAGGAGTCTCGCCGCCCTGGTCGCCGCATGCGCCGTCGCCACGATCGCCCCGGCGGCCCCGGCCACGGCGGCCCCCGTTCTGGCGTCGTCGATCACGCTCGAACGCTCCGGCGGTTTCACCGGGCGTGACGACACCTTCGTGGTCACCGGCAGGACACCTGACGGCCGGCCCTCGCTGCGGATGGTCAGCACCCGTCAGTTCCTGCGGCTGCGCGCCTCGTACCACCCGAAGAACCCGTGCTGCGACCGTTACGCCTACGAGGTGACGGTGACGTACCGCAATGGTTTCCGTAAGACGGTGTCGACCGTTCAGGGCACCCCGGACGTCCCGCAGATCCTTTGGGACGTGATCGGCGAAGTCGAGCGGGTCGGCTCGAAGTCCTGACCCCGGGGCGTCTCGTTAGGGTGGGGCGCGATGAGCGACCAGTTGATCACCTTCTACGACGACGCCACCGGTGAACAGACCCGGCTCACCGCTTCCGAGCTCGGTGTCTGGGTGGCCGCGACAGCGGATCTGCTGACCGCGGGTTGTGGGCTGCGTCGTGGCAGCCGGGCCGGGGTGCTGCTGCCGCCGCACTGGCAGACCGCGGCCGTGCTGCTCGGGGCGTGGGCGGCCGGGATCGAGGTGTCGTTCCGGGGCTGGGGCGCGGCGGGCCTGTCCCCGGACACCGGTCCGGCGCTGGACGTCACGTTCGTCGAACGGCGGCGGGTCGGCAGCTGGCTCGAGGACGTGCCACCGGCCGGACATCGGTTCGTGCTCGGGCTGGCCCCCGACGGCGGCCCGACTCCGGACGTACCCCCTGGTTATCGTGATTTTGCGCCGGCGGCGCGGGCACGCCTCGGCGTGCCGCCACCGCCGGAAGGGGTCGAGGCAGGCGCGGCGGCCACCGTCGACGGCACGACATTCGGTGAGTACGGGGCAGCTGCGGCCGGAATGGCGGCGGCCCGCGGATTCGGGTCGGGCGACCGGATCCTGATCGACACGGCGGCGTGCGAGGAACCGTTGATCTGGTTGATGGCGCCGTTGACCGCGGGGGCGTCGATCGTGCTCTGCGCAAACCTGGACCGCACACGCCTCGACGACCGGATCACCTCGGAGGGCGTCACCCGGCTGCTGTGCTGAGGTTCCCAGGAAACGCGAAGCGATTTCCCAGGCGCGCGAAGCGATTTCAAGCAACGCCGGGGCGGTTTCCCAGGCACCGCGGGCGGTTTTTCAGGCGCCGCGGGCGGGTTTCTCAGGCGCCGCGGGCGGGTTTCTCAGGCGCCGCTCGGTGGGGTGAACTTGTCGCAGTCGACGCCCTCGGCCAAGCCGAGGCTGTCGCCGTTGCAGAGCCGGATCGACGGCAGGGCCCGGCTTCCCCACAGGCGATTGACCTGGGTACGGAACGTCGCCGTCCCCGGGCTGCACAACGCCCCGACGGTGTGCCACTCGATGCCGTCGGCGGGGCCGTTGCGGGTCAGCTGGAGGATGCCGCACGGCGCCCGCCCGGTGACCTTGAGGGTGACCGCGACCTGCAGGTTTCCGGTGTAGACCCCGGACGCCGCGACTCCCGGGACGCCGAGCCGGAACGGCAGGTTGCCGACGACCCGGGGCTTCACCTTGCCGGCATCTGATTCCGCCGGTGGGCGCGCAGTCCCGCCGCCATATCCGGCATCCTCGGCCCGAGCCGCCGCGCTGCCGCCGTTCTCCGCGGCCGCCGCGCTGGCGCTATTCTCCACGGCCGCCGCGCTGCCGCCGTTCTCCGCGGCCGCCGCAGCGTCCGTCGGGCGGTTCAGTTCGCGGACCGCGGCCATTGCGGTGGCCGGCACGACGAGCAGGGTCGAAGCGACGAGGACGCCGCTGATGACGCGAATGGTCAGGGACTTCTTCATCGCTTCTCCCGGTGCCGGCTGCATTCTCCGGCCCATCCTGGCGACAACTCATGCCCACAAATCCGCAAATCGCCGCTGGTTTCGGGCATTTCACCCGGAAGAGAGCGTCTGCCTGGAACGCGCCTCGACCAGCTTCCGCATACAGACCCGGGGCCAGCGATCGAGCCCCGCCGCCGCCTCGTGCTCCCGCACGGCCCGAAGCCCCGGCATGATCATCGCGTCGTCCATCACTTCGAACCCGCAACGCCGGTAATAGGGCGCGTTCCACACCACCTCGGCGAAGGTGGTCAGGGTGAGCGCCGGCGCGCCGACACCGGCCGCGTACTCCATGGCCCGATCGATCAGCAGCCGCCCGACACCTCGCCGCGAGAACCGCGGATGAACCGACACCTGCTCGACATGGACGTTCCCATCCACAAGGTCCGCGAGGAGATAACCGGCCGGCACGGCACCAACACCGACCGGCACCGCACCAACACCGACCGGCACCGCACCAACGCCGACCGGCACCGCATCTACGCCGATCGTGGCGGCATCAACTCCGACCGTGGTGGCATCCTCCCGGTCCGCTGCCGGGTCGACGACCGGTTCGACGGCGACCCAGGCCCGGCCCGCGGTCACATAGCCGAAGAGCACCTCGATCGAGAACGGCTCGTCCTCGGCGATCTCCGGCATGCCGATCTCCCGGAACAGCACCCCCGCGGCCCGCTCGATCTCCCGCAGCGCCGGAAGGTCACCGAACCGTGCTCGCCTGATCCGCATCCGGTCGATTGTGCACCGCACCGACCCGGACCGATACGCGTTTTCAGAGCGGCTCACTGATCGAAATCGACCACCACCTTCGGCGACGCCGGAAGGGACTGGCAGGTCAGCACGAACCCGGCCTCGACCTCGGCCTCCTCCAGCGCGAAGTTCCGCCGCATCGTCACCGCGCCATCGGTGACCCGCGCCCGGCACGTGCCGCAAACCCCGCCCTTGCAGGCGAACGGCAGATCCGGCCGCGACTTCTGCGCTCCGTCGAGCAGCGTCACACCCTCCGGCATCGGTACGGTCGTCTTGCGCCCATCCAGCACAACGGTGACCTCGCAGATCGGCCCGTCCGCGAGCTCTTCCGGCCGAACCGGAGGCGGTGGCGCCTCATC
Source organism: Actinoplanes sp. NPDC026670 (assembly GCF_040638175.1). NCBI lineage: Bacteria > Bacillati > Actinomycetota > Actinomycetes > Micromonosporales > Micromonosporaceae > Actinoplanes > Actinoplanes sp. NPDC026670. Next base: position 48,426 of record NZ_JBEZXU010000029.1, on the reverse strand, counting down.
CACCCAGAAGAGCTCCCGATGCACCCGCCCAGCCGGCACCCCGAGCTCACCGAGAACCGCGGTGGCATCGGTGACCATCCCGAACGGCCCGCACAGCCACCAGTGGCCGACCGCCGGCACATCGGTCATCAGCGGCAGCAACTCCCGCAGCCGCGCGGCGTCGAGACGTCCACTGAACAGCTCGGACTCCCGCGCCTCCCGGGACAACACGTGCACGAGTTCAAGCCGGTCCGGATACCTGTCCTTCAGGTCGGCCAGTTCCTCGGCGAACATGACGGTGTCAGCCCGCCGGTTGCCGTAGAAAAGCGTGACCCGAGCCTCAGCCGACGCCGCCGACAAGGCCGAACCCGACCCGGCAAGCCCAGCAGCAGGCGAAGCCGAACCCGATCCGGCAAGCCCAGCAGCAGACGGTGCCGAAGGCGTCCCAGCAAGCCCAGCGGCAGACGGTGCCGAAGGCGTCCCAGCAAATCCAGCAGCAAGCGTCCCGGCAAGCCCGGCCGGCACCGGCGACCGCAGCGCAGGAGACCGCAGATTCGGTGCCACCCGATCCAGCCATCCGGCCGCCCGCGATGGACCGGCCGGAACCCCCCTGAGCAGGGAGGCGGCGATCGACAGCACCGGCGTGATCCCCGACCCGGCCGCGATCAGCACATGGTGGCCCCCGGCGGCCAGGTCCGGGGTGAACGTCCCGGACGGCGGCGCGACCTCCACCAGATCACCCGGCCGAAGATCATGCACGATCCACCGGGAGATCAGGCCACCCGGCACCTCCCGCACACCGATCCGCGGCGCGGACCCGGCAGGAGCGCAGATCGAATAGGTACGCCGTTCGCCGTCACGGTGCACGGTGAGCGACTGACCCGGACCGAACCGGAACACGGCCGACAACGAAGCCGGAACCTCGAACGTCACAGCGACCGCGTCGGCGCACAGCCTGTCGATCGCGGCGACCCGAAGCGGGTGGAATGGCATGTCAGATCTCCCGCACATGTTCGAACGGTTCCCGGCAGGCGGGGCATCGCCGCAGCTCACGGCAGGCGGTAGCGCCGAACGCCGCGAGCACCTCGGTCGACGGCTGCCCGCAACGGGGGCAGGCGACCTCGGCGCGCACACCGAGAGTGAGCGGGATCGGCCCGACCACACGACCGGGAGCCGCTCCGGGCGGCGCGATCCCGGCTGCGGCGAGTTTGCGCCGGCCGGTCTCGCTGATCCAGTCGGTGGTCCAGGCGGGCGCCAGCACGGTACGCACCTCGGCCCGCCCGAAACCGGCCCGCCGCAGCGCCACCCGGATGTCGGCCCGGATCGTCTCCATGGCCGGGCACCCCGAGTAGGTCGGTGTGATCGTCACCAGAACGCCGTCGTCGTCCTCCCGGACATCCCGCACGATCCCCAGCTCGGCGAGCGTAAGCATCGGCAGCTCCGGGTCGACGACCTCAGCGACGACGTCCGCCGCCGTCGCCATCACCACGCACCCCCGGAAACCGACCGCGCCAGCCCCTGCATCTCGTCGAGGATCTCCCCCAGCTCAGGCCCGTGAACCCCGTCCCGCCCACCCGCAAAAACGGACGAGCCCGGCGAGGAGAAGACCAGCGCGGAGGAACCCGGCGCGGACGAGCCCGGCCCGGACGAAGCCGGCGCGGACGAAGCCGGCGCGGAGGAGACTGCGGCGGCGGGCTCGTGAGACGGGGCGGGGACGGGCGTCGCAGCCGCCCCGAGGGTCGCGGTGGTCAGCACATACGCCCAGACCTCGTCGAACGCGGCCCGCAACCCACCCGGATCCACGGCGACACCCGCCGCGGCGAGCCGGCTCTCCACCGGATGCGGCTCGAACAGCTCCCCGAGCAACGGCGTCAGAGCATCGACCGCCGCCACCATCCGCTGATGGGACAGCTCGGTCCCGTCGCCGAGCCGGACCACCCACTGGGCCGCGTAGTCCCGGTGGTAGGTCACCTCCTTGACGCCTTTGGCCGCGATGGCCGCCAGCATCGGATCCCTCGACCCGCTGAGCCGCTGCAACAGCTCGAGCCGCCACACCGAGAAGGCACAGAGCCGCGCCACCAGGTGCGCGAAGTCGTCGTCGGAACGCTCGGCCAGCCGCACGTTGCGGAACTCCGCCGGGGCCCGGCGCATGGCGAGCTCGTCCTCGTCACGGGCCCGGTCCTCGGCCACCCCGGCCCGGGTGAGCAGCAGCCGAGCCTGCCCGAGCAGGTCCAGGCCGATGTTGGCGAGAGCCAGCTCGTCCTCGAGTTCGGGAGCGCGGGTGACCCACTGCTGCAACCGGTGCGACAGGATCAGTGCGTCGTCGCCGAGCATCAGGCAGTACGCGGCGAGGTCGGCCCGGTCCACCCCGTCCGGCAGGTCGGCGGCCACCCCGGCGAGCGGGTCGCTGAACCCGGTCCCGTACGCCCAGCGGGCATCGTCCTCATGATCGGTGAGCGCGTCGTAGGCGTCGTCGAAGGCCATGGCCGGCTCCTCAGATGTGCGGTACGGAGTCGGGGATCGCGTAGTGCGTGGGATGCCGGTACACCTTGTCGCCGCTGGGTTCGAAGAACGACTCCTTGGCGGCCGGGTCGCTGGCCACGACCGCGTCGGACCTGACCACCCAGATGCTGACGCCCTCGTTGCGCCTGGTGTAGAGGTCACGCGCGTGGTGCAGCGCCATCTCGTGGTCGGCCGCCCGCAGCGACCCGACGTGCACGTGGTTGAGGCCGCGCTTGGCCCGCACGAACACCTCGAACAGCGGCCACTCGTGACTGGTCATGACGTCCCTTTCGCCGCGTGTGCCGCGGCTGCCTCGCGCACCCAGGCACCGTCCGAGTCGGCCTCGCGCCGGCGCCTGATGCGCTCCTCGTTCATCGGGCCGCCGCCGGTGATGACCCGTTTCAGCTCGGCCCAGTCGGGCTGCCCGAAGTCGTGGTGGCCGCGATCGGCGTTCCACCGCAGGTCGGGGTCGGGAAGGGTGACACCGAGCGCGGCGGCCTGCGGCACCGACATGTCGACGAACCGTTGCCGCAGCTCGTCGTTGGTGTGCCGTTTGATCTTCCAGGCCATCGACTGGGCCGTGTTGGGTGACTCGGCGTCGGGCGGCCCGAACATCATCAGCGACGGCCACCACCAGCGGTCGACGGCGTCCTGCACCATGGCCTGCTGCTCGGCCGTGCCGCGCATCATGGTCATCAGCAGCTCGTAGCCCTGCCGCTGGTGGAACGACTCCTCCTTGCAGATCCGGATCATCGCCCGCGCGTAGGGCCCGTAGGAGCTGCGGCAGAGCGGGACCTGGTTGCAGATGGCGGCACCGTCGACGAGCCAGCCGATCACGCCGACGTCGGCGAACGACCGGGTCGGATAGTTGAAGATCGACGAGTATTTCTGCCGGCCCTCGATGAGCCGCCGGGTGAGGTCGCCACGGTCGGCGCCGAGGGTCTCGGCCGCCGAGTAGAGGTACAGCCCGTGCCCGGCCTCGTCCTGCACCTTGGCGAGCAGGATCGCCTTGCGGCGCAGCGTGGGCGCCCGGGTGATCCAGTCCCCCTCCGGCTGCATGCCGATGATCTCGGAGTGCGCATGCTGCGCGATCTGCCGGATCATCGTCTTCCGATACCCCTCCGGCATCTCATCGGCCGGCTCGATCCGCTGATCCCGGGCGATCGCCGCCTCAAATTCGGCAAAAGCCGACATACCGGCAATGGCGGAGTCCGACGCGGAAGAGGCGGGCGCGGAAGGCACAGCCGAAGAGGCCGGCACGGACGAGCCAGACAAGGAAGAGCCGGACCCGGAAGGCACGGCCGAAGCCGCCGACGAGCCAGACACCGAAGGCACGGCCGAAACCGACAACGAGCCAGACACCGAAGGCACGGCCGGAACCGACGACGAGCCAGACGCGGAAGCAGCGGTCATGAGGCGGCCACGTGCCGGCGGGACTGGAGGGTGTGGAAGCGCCCGGCCACGAACCAGTCATCGGTCAGCGAAGCGGTCGCCGCCGGGTTGGCCCCGGTGCCGTGCAGGTCGCTGAAGGCCGCGGTCTGGTTGACGAACACTCCCCCGGTCAGGTTTTCCGACAGGTGCACCCCGGCGTCGAGCGCGGCCTCCCGAGCCGCGTCGATGACCTCGGGCGAGGTGGAGTGGACGAGCGCCGACAACGCCCCGTGCGCCCGGACGGTCTCGACGAACAGGGCGAGGCTGTGCTCGGTGGAGTCGGTGGTGATCAGGTACGACACCGGGCCGAAGCACTCCCGCGTGTAGACCTTCTCGTCGGCGGCGTCGAGCCGCACCACCACCGGAGTGCGGATGACGGCCCCGGGGAACTGCTCGTCACTGACGGCCGCCGACGGGTGCAGCACCCCGGGCCCGGACGCGGCCTCCTCCAGCCGCCCGAGCACCCCGTCGTTGACGATCGCGCCGAGCGTGCCGGCGGCCCGCCGCGGGTCGCCGAGCAGCTTGCCGAGCGCGGCCGACAGGTCGGCCCCGAACTCAGCGGCGTCACGGTGCCCGGCGTCGGTCTCGATGCCGTCGCGTGGGACCAGGATGTTCTGCGGGGTGGTGCACATCTGACCGCTGTACAGCGACAGCGAGAAGGCCAGGTTGCGCAGCAGCCCCTGGTAGTCGTCGGTGGAGTCGACGACGACGGTGTTGAGCCCCGATTTCTCGGTGTAGACGACTGCCTGGCGGGCGTTGGCCTCCAGCCAGTCGCCGAACTCGCTGGAGCCGGTGAAGTCGACGATCCGCACGTCGGGGTGGGTGGCCAGGGTGCCGGCGATGTGGTCGCCGGGCTCCTCGGCGGCGAGGGTCACCACGTCGGGGTTGAGCCCGGCCTCGGTGAGGACCGCACGGCACACCTGCACGGTGATGGCGAGCGGGAGCACCGCGCCCGGGTGGGGTTTGACGATCACCGGGTTGCCGGTGACGAGGCTGGCGAACAGGCCGGGGAAGCCGTTCCACGTGGGGAACGTGGTGCACCCGATGACCAGGCCGACGCCGCGGCCGACGACCGTCGCGGTCTTCGTCATCGCGAGGTCGCCCTTGGTCCAGGAGGAGCCGGCGGGCAGGCGGGTGGTGGCCGACAGCGCGCAGGCGACCGCCTCCAGGCCGCGGTCGAGCGCGTGGGTGCCACCTGCCTGGAACGCCATCACGAAGGCCTGGCCTGTGGTGTGCTGGACGGCGTGGGCCAGCTCGAAGACCCGGGCGTGCAGGCGGGTGAGGATCTCGGCGGCGACTCCGGCCCGGCCGGTGGGCCCGGCGGCGCGCCAGGCGGGGACGGCGGCGCGGGCGGCCGCGACGAGCGCGAGCGGGTCGGCCTTGGGATAGCTGACGCCCAGCTCGATGCCGTAGGGCGAACGCTCGGTGGCGACCGCGCCGACGGCGCCCGGCACGTCGACCGGGAACGGCTTGCCGAGCAGCGCCGTGAAGGCCCGGTCACCGGCCGGCGCGGCCTCCTCGCCGTAGACCTTCTTGCTGGGTGACTCGGGGAACGCCGACCAGTAGTCACGTGCCGCGGCCGCCGAGATCGCGCGGTCCAGCAACTCGCGATGGGTCTGGTAGAGCTCAGCGGGACTCGTCATGCCCTCCATTAACCGCCCGATCGGTCGGTAAATCAAGGGGCTAGATTCTGCCGATGGAGAACAGCCGCCGCCGGGGCCGCCCCGGCCATGATCAGAGCGCGGTGCTGACCGCCGCCGTCCGGCTGTTCAACGCGCACGGCTACGACGCGACGAGCATGTTCGACATCGCCGAGTCGCTCGGGATCACCAAGTCGACGCTCTACCACCACGTCACCAGCAAGGAGCAGCTGCTGACGATGGCGGTGGACCGGGCGCTCGGCGCGCTCGAGGAGGCCGCGCGGGAGGCCGTCGAGAGTCCGGACCCGGCGACCGTCCGGTTGAGGCGCCTGATCAGGCGCAGCGTCCTGGTGCTGGCCGAGCGGCTGGAGTTCGTCACCCTGCTGCTGCGGGTGCACGGCAACACGGCGGCCGAGCAGCAGGCCGTGGCCCGCCGGCGGGCGTTCGACCGGATCGTCACCGATCTGATGAAACAGGCGCAGGCCGAGGGCGGTGTGCGGGCCGACGTGGACCCGGCGACCGCGGCCCGGCTGATCTTCGGCATGGTGAATTCACTGATCGAGTGGTACAAACCGGAACGCGGCGCCCCGGAAACCATTGCCGACACCATTTCCGATCTTGCGTTCGACGGATTGCGCGTGCACTGACCCCCCCGCCCGGGGGATCGCCTGATACATGTTTTTGTTGGCACCATTTGCCAACAACAGCGCCGCCAGGTGTCAAGCAGTTGTCCGTGCCGTGCGCGGCCGATGCCTAGGGTTGCCGCTGAGAGAGACACCGAATGATTCGGCCGTTTGGCGATCCATCATGTGCGAAATGCGCCGATATCAGGCTAGCGAAAGCGCAGGTAATCACCATGCCTCGTCTCGGACACGGCCGCTCGATCTCCGATGAAGACATCGACCGGGCAAAACGGGAACTCGCCGAATTCGCCGCCCGGTCACCACTGGCGTTCGCCCTCGCGCCGCCGGTCGCCACCCATCCCTTCGACCTGCTCTTCCCGACGTTGCAGGAGGACGAGGCGAACCTGCTGCCACGGTTACCGGACACCCCGGCCAAGCTGAAGCGGCTGGGCCAGGCGATGACCGACGACGACAGCCGGCCCGACGACAGCCCGATCCCGGCCGCCTACACCTATCTCGGCCAGTTCATCGATCACGACATCACGCTGGAGATCGACGACGCCTCGGCCGGCCTCGGCTCCGGCAGCATGGCGGTGCTGCTGGACCCCGGGATGACGCCGCTGTCACCGGAGCAGATCCGCAGGGTGCTGCGCAACCAGCGGACCGCCCAGCTGGACCTGGACAGCCTCTACGGCGCGCCGGCCCCACGCGACCCGGACAACAATGACCGCATGCTGGTCGGCGACGTCCACAAGATCACGCTCCAGAACCCGCCGAACCCGAACCCGCCGCCGCTGGCCCGCCCCAAGGGCAAGGGCGACGACAACGACCTGCCCCGCGAGCCGCGCAACGCCGACCCGAAGTTCGACCGGGCGGCACTGATCGGCGACCCGCGCAACGACGAGAACACGATCATCTCGCAGTTGCACGTGGCATTCCTGAAGGCGCACAACAAATTGATCGACCAGGGGCTTTCGTTCCGTGACGCCCGGCGGGTGCTGCGCCAGCATTATCAGCACATCGTGGTACAGGACTTCCTCAAGAAGGTCGCCGACAAGAAGATCGTCGACGACGTGGTCGTACACGGGAACAAATGGTTCAACCCGCACGCCGAGCCGTTCTTCATGCCGATCGAGTTCGCCGTCGCGGCGTACCGTTTCGGGCATTCGATGGTTCGTAGTCTTTACAACTTCAACTCGAACTTCCGGACGAACACGCGACCGCCGGGAAGCCTGGATCTGCTGTTCGTGTTCACCGCGCTGAGCGGCCAGCTCGGTGAGGAGCTCGGTCTGGAGGCGGCCGACAACCTGCCGGAGAACTGGATCATCGAGTGGGAGAACATCGTCGGCTCGGGCGACGCCGTGATGAAGACCCGCAAGATCGACACGCAGCTGGCCGCACTGGGCGGTGGCGCGCTGTTCCGCCTGAAGAAGACCACCGGCGAACCGGAGGCGCCGGCTGACGCGGGCCGGCTCGCGGTGCGCAACCTGCTGCGCGGCTACCGGTTGCGGCTGCCGACCGGCCAGGCGGTCGCCGACCTGCTCGGCGTGCCGGTGCTCAGCAAGGACCAGATCCGGCAGGCGGCGGGCAGCGACGCCCAGCGGGCCGCGCTGGACGAGAGCGAGTTCCTGACCCGGACCCCGCTCTGGTATTACGTGCTGGCCGAGGCGAAGGCCTTCCACGACGGCGCCCACCTGGGCCCGGTCGGCAGCACGATCATCGCCGAGGTGCTGGTCGGCCTGGTCCGGCGCAGCGAGGACTCGATCCTCAAGCAGCCCGGCTGGAAACCGACCCTGCCGTCGGAGAAGCCCGGCACGTTCGAACTGGCCGACCTGTTGCGCCTGGCCGGCGTCCTGCCGGGCGGCCAGAAGCCGCGCACCTACACGGTCCAGCGCGGCGACAGCCTCGCCAAGATCGCCCGCGAGCAACTGGGCGACGAGGCCCGCTGGCCGCAGATCTTCGTGCTGAACCGGGCCACCATCCAGAACCCGAACCGCATCTTCCCAGGCCAGGTCCTCTTCCTGCCGCCGAACCAGCCGGTCGGCCCGATCCCGAAGCTCTACACCGTCAAATCGGGCGACTCGCTGTCCCGGATCGCCCGGGAGCGGCTCGGCAACGAGACTCGCTGGCGCGAGATCTTCAACCTCAACCGCGACATCATCACCGACCCGGACCGAATCTTCCCAGGCCAGGTCCTGGTCCTACCGAACTGAAAGCGGTCGATGGAGGCCGCGAGCCCTCTCACGGCCTCCATCCCCAAAACCAAGATCAAACCCACGCTTGGGTACGGCTACCCGCTCTCCCGCCACGAGAGAGGCGTCGTCGCGCCCCCAATGTCAGCAACACAAAACAATCCAGGGGCACCCCGCCCCGCTCGCTCGCCGCGCCTCGCCGCGCCCCGCCGCACTCGCCGCGCCCCGCCGCACTCGCCGCGCCCCGCCGCACTCGCCGCGCCCCGCCCGCCGATCTTGCACGAGTTTGCACCCTCATGCAGATCTTGCAACCTTCTCCACATCCCGACGTGAAGGATCGTGCAAGATCGCCGCCGCGAAGTGGTTCTTGCAAGCCAAACCACGCCCCAACACGAACAATCGTGCAAGATCGCAAGAATCCAGAAGAATCGTGCAAGATCACGAAGCGAGGGCGGGAGCCGGCACCAGAAACAGGACGCGACACGAGCGGCGTGGCGGGACGCGACGCGACCCAGCGTGATGCGACGCGAACCAGCGTGATGCGGCGGGCTGGCTCTGGGTGTGCGGGTTCCGGTTCAGAGTCCGCCGGGGCGCAGGTGGTGGCGCTGGTCTCGTTTTCCGGCCAGGTACTCGGCTCGAGCGTCGCGGGTGCTGTGCAGGGTGGCGACCTCCGCGACCGGCACCTCCCACCAGGATTCCGAGGCGGGCGCTGACGGGGCCGGGTCGGTCTCGATGTGCAGCACGGTCAGCCGTTCCGCCTCGCGGGCCTGTTTGATGCCCTCGACCAGGTCGGCGATGCCGCGGCAACGGATCACCGAGGCGCCCAGGCTTTCCGCGTTGGCGGCCAGGTCGACCGGCAGGCGGGCGCCGTCGTAGTCGCCGCTGCGCTGGTTGCGGTACCGGTACTCGGTGCCGAACCGCTGCGACCCGACCTGCTCGGAGAGCCCGCCGATGGACGCGAACCCGTGGTTCTCCACGATGATCACGATGAGTTTGACGCCCTCGGCGACCGCGGTGACGATCTCCTGCGCCATCATCAGGTAGGAGCCGTCGCCGACCAGGGCGAACACCTCACGGCCGGGTTCGGCGAGTTTGATCCCGAGGGCCCCGGCGATCTCGAAGCCCATGCACGAGTAGCCGTATTCGACGTGGTACTGCTTCGGGTCACGGGCCCGCCACAGCCGCTGGAGATCCCCGGGCAGGCTCCCGGCCGCCTGGACGACCACGTCGCGGGCGCCGCAGGCCTCGTTCACCACTCCGATCACCTCGGCCTGGGTGGGCAGCTCGCCGGGAGCGCCGCGACCCCGGCAGGCGTGGTCGACGGCCGCCCGCCAGGCGGCCACGTCGTCGCGGAAGTCGCCCGTGAACCGGCGGCCGTGCAGGGCCGGGAGCAGCGCGTTAAGTCCGGCGCGGGCGTCACCGACCAGGGGCAGCGCGGACAGTTTCCCGGCGTCGAACCCGGTCACGTTGAGGTTGACGAACCGCACGTCGGGCCGCTGGAACGCGGTCCGTGAGGCGGTGGTGAAGTCGCTGTACCGGGTGCCGACCCCGATCACCACGTCGGCGTAGCGGGCCAGCCGGTTGGCCACCGGGTTGCCGGTCGCCCCGATCCCGCCCACCGCGTTCGGATGGTCCCAGCTCAGGGCGCCCTTGCCGGCCTGGGTGTCGGCGACCGGGATGCCCGTCTCCCGGGCGAACCGGTCGAGAGCGGCCGACGCCTCGGAGTAGATCACTCCCCCGCCGGCGATGATCAGCGGGCGTTGCGCGCCACGGATCACGGCAGCGGCCCGTTCCACGGCCAGCGGATCGGGCGCTTGGCGGGGCACGTGCCAGACCCTCTTGGTGAAGAGTTCGTCCGGGTAGTCGTACGCCTCCGTCTGAAGATCCTGGGGTAAGCAGAGGGTGACCGCACCGGTCTCGACCGGGTCGGTGAGCACCCGCATCGCGCTGAGCAGGGCGTGTGGCAGCTGCTCGGGCCGTTGGATCCGGTCGAAGAACCGTGACAGCGGGCGGAAGGCGTCGTTGACCGAGACGTCGCCGGCCCGCGGGTCCTCGAGTTCCTGCAGGACCGGGCTGGCGGCGCGGGAGGCGAAGACGTCGGACGGCAGCAGCAGGACCGGCAGCCGGTTGATCGTGGCCAGGGCCGCGCCGGTGAGCATGTTGGTCGAGCCGGGACCGATCGAGGCGGTGCACGCCATCGCCGACAGCCGGTTGCGCATCCGGGTGTACCCGACCGCCGTGTGCACCATGGCCTGCTCGTTACGGGCCAGCCGGAACGGCATGTCGGGGGCTCCGGTGCGCTGTGCCTGCAACAGCGCCTGACCGATTCCGGCCACGTTGCCGTGCCCGAAGATGCCGAGGAAGCCGGCCACCGCCCGCTGCTCGACGCCGTCCCGCTCGGTCCACTGGCTGGCCAGGAAACGCACCACCGCCTGACCGACGGTGAGCCGCTGTTTCACGCTCGCCTCTTTTCGCGGATCGAGGTAAGTGGCAGCCGGGAGTCGACGCGCTCGGCGGCCCAGCGTCCGCGCACCCAGCCGTGGGCCGGGTCGTCACGGACCAGCCAGCGCCGTTCTCCGGGGCCGGCCATCACGTTCAGGTAGTACAGGTCGTAGCCGGGCGCGGCCATCGACGGGCCGTGCCAGCCGTACGGGATCAGCACGACGTCGCCGGTGCGCACCTCGGCGCAGACGTCGATCGGGCGGTCCGGGTGGCCGTACACCCGCTGGAATCCGCACCCGTGGCCACCCGCCGGGGAGGCAGCCACCTCGAAGTAGTAGATCTCCTCCAGGTTGCTCTCGCCGTCGCCCTGCTCGTCGTGTTTGTGCGGCGGGTACGACGACCAGTTGCCGCCGGGGGTGAGCACCTCGCAGGCGATCAGCCGGTCGGTCTCGAACGTCTCCGGGGTGCAGAAGTTGTTCACCTGCCGGCTGGCCTGCCCGGCGCCGCGCAGCTCGACCGGCACGTCCTCGGCCGGCCCGTACCGGAACGGCAGGGTGCGTTCGGCGCGGGCGGCAGGCAGCGCGAAACGTCCACCGTTCGGGGCGCGCAGGGTGACCTGGGTCTGCCGGGGCAGGTAGGCGAAATCGGTGACCCGGGAGAAGACCGATCGCCGGCCGGTCAGGGTGAGCCGTTCGTCGTCACAGGCCACATCGCAGCCGCCGGACAGGGGCAGGACCAGCATCTCGTCGCAGCCGGTGGGGAACCGGACCCGGCCGCCGACCGGCAGGTGCACCACGCGCAGCCCGCTGTAGTCCCAGCCGGCGTTCTCCGGGGTGACCACCACGTCGAAGGGCCGTTCGGCGGAGCTGCCACGCGGGACGAGGGGGTTGACCCGGGCCGTCATCGGCCGGCGCCTGCCGCGAGGCGGCGATCGCTCCGGCAACGTTGACGGAGCGCATCGCCGCCTCGAGGGGTCATGCGCGGTCCCTTCGCCTTCGGTACCCAGCGGTGACGGACCGGCGACGCTGGGTTCGGGCCTGGTTTCGATGTAATTACGTGGCCACGTCCGCGTCAATACCGGGTTTAGTTGCAGCGTCAACTAAACCGGCGTACGCTTCGGTGGTAATTAGTTGAAGCTTCAACGGAGGTTGCCATGCGGATGCCCGCCCTCTTCCTCAGCCACGGCGCCCCGCCGCTGGTCGACGACCCCACCTGGGTGGCGCAGCTCCAGGAGCTCGCCGCCGGCCTCCCACGACCGAAAGCGATCCTGGTCGCCTCGGCGCACTGGGAGTCCGCGCCGCTGATGCTCGGCGCCACCGAGACCGTTCCGCTGGTCTACGACTTCGGTGGCTTCGCCCAGCGCTACTACGAGGTGCAGTACCGCGCGCCGGGCGCGCCCGAGCTCGCCGAGTCGGTGCGCAAACTCATGCCCGACCACCAGACCGTCGCCCAGACCGGCCGCGGACTTGATCACGGTGCGTACGTGCCGCTGACCGTCATGTACCCCGACGCCGACATCCCGGTGCTGCAGATGTCACTGCCCACCCTCGAACCCGACGCGCTGCTCGACCTCGGCCGCCGGCTCGCCCCGCTGCGCGACGAGGGGGTGCTCGTCATCGGGTCCGGGTTCACCACACACGGCCTGCCGTTCCTGCGCGACTGGCGCCCCGACGCGGCCGCGCCCGGCTGGTCCCGGGAGTTCGACGCGTGGGCCGCCGAAGCCCTGACCCGCGGCGCCGTCGACGAGCTCGCCGACTTCCGCGACCGTGCGCCCGGCATGCCGTACGCGCACCCGACGATCGAACATTTCGCGCCGATGTTCCTCACTCTCGGTGCATCCGAGGACCCGGATCAGGCGCCCGCGCAGCCGATCGACGGCTTCTGGATGGGCCTCGCGAAGCGCTCATTCCTTGTCGGATGAGGCCGTTTCTCAGGATGTTTGCAGAATCTTTGGAGATCCTGTGAAGCATGCTTGAGGTCTCCGCGCTCGGGTGGATCGTCACCATCGGTGTCATCGTCGCCCTGCTCGCCCTCGATTTGACTCTCGGGGTGCTCCGTCCACACGTCGTCGGCTTCCGCGAGGCCGCCGGCTGGTCGATCTTCTACATCGCCGTCGCCATCGTCTTCGGCATCGTCTTCGGGAGTGTCTACGGCTGGGGTCACGGTACTGAGTACTTCGCCGGTTACATCGTCGAGAAGAGCCTGTCGGTCGACAATCTCTTCGTCTTCGTCATCATCATGACCACCTTCGCGGTGCCCGAGAAATACCAGCAAGAGGTGCTCACCTTCGGCATCATCATCGCGCTGGTCCTCCGGGTGATCTTCATCGCGCTCGGCGCCGCCCTGCTCAGCGCGTTCTCGTTCATGTTCCTGATCTTCGGCCTGATCCTGCTCTACACCGCGGTGCAGCTCTTCCGGCACCGCGACGAGGATCCCGACGTCGGCGAGAACGCCCTGGTGAAGGCCGGCCGCCGGTTCCTGCCGGTGACCGACGACTACATCGACGGCAAGATGGTCACCCGGATCGACGGCAAACGCATGGTCACGCCGTTGTTCCTGGTTCTGCTGGCGATCGGCGGCACCGACCTGCTGTTCGCCCTCGACTCGATTCCCGCGGTGTTCGGCGTGACCGAGTCGGCGTACATCGTCTTCGTCGCCAACGCCTTCGCCCTGCTCGGCCTGCGCGCCCTGTTCTTCCTGGTCAAGGGCCTGCTCGACCGCCTCGTGTACCTCTCCACGGGCCTGTCGCTGATCCTCGCCTTCATCGGCGTCAAGCTGGTGCTGCACTGGGCCCACAAGGACATCAGCGACGCCGTTCCCGAGGTGTCGACACCCGTCTCGCTCGGCGTCATCATCGGCATCCTGATCATCACGACGGTCGCCAGCCTGATCAAATCCAGCCGCGATCCGTCGCTGAAGGCACATGCGGGCAGCCTGACCGGCTCCCCCAGCAAGCAGCAGCACGCCGAGAACTGACCGCCCGGCGGGGGTCGCCGCCATTTCCACCCCATGCGGGGGTCGCTGTCGGCGGCCCCCGCATTCTTACTTCCCTTTCTTCGGTACGCCCGGAGCGCCCACTGCTACGGCTAGGCCCGCTTCCTGCACTCTCCGTAGTCAAGTGGGGCACTTGGTCAATGACAGTCACGAAGCGTGGTTGACTCTTCGCGCTGGGCGAGTGTGCCAACCACAACCGTTATCGATGATCGGTTGCGCTACTTGTGCAGGTAGCGGGAAAACGATCTTCATGAATGATGCATTCCGGACCGCCCCGCGCCGGTCCCGCCACACGAGCGAACTCACCGATCGTGAAGTACAGGTCCTCACCCTGGTTTCGCACGGCAAGACCAACAAGCAGATCGGCGCTGACCTGTACCTGAGCCCGGCAACCATTCACAGCCACTTGAAGAAAGTGTTCCGAAAACTGGACGCCAACGACCGAGCACACGCGGTCGCACAGGCCTTCCGAGCCGGGATGCTGCGATGACCCCCGGCCCAGCCACCCCACGACACCTCACCGGCCCGGCAGTCCAAGCCATCCCGGGCACGCTCTCCGAGCCGTAGCGCCCATTCCGCCACGAGTGGTGGGGCCGCCGGGCACCCGGACACGCCCACGGCCCCACCCAGCCCGCTTCCACGCCGCCAGCACCCCGCGTCTCGACCGACGCCCGCCGTCAGCACCCTCTCGTCTCAACCAGCGCGCGCCGCCAGCACCCCCTTGTCTCGACCGGCGCCCGCCGCCAGCGCGCCCTCGCCTCAACCGGCTCACGCCGCCAGCACCCCTCGTCTCAACCAGCTCACGCCGCCAGCACCCCCTCGCACGCCCGCCAGCACCCCCTTGTCTCAACCGGCGCCCGCCGCCAGCACCCCTCGTCTCAACCAGCTCACGGGCGCCAGTACCCCCTCGTCTCAACCAACGCACGCCGCCAGCGCCCTTTCGTCGTCGATCTTGTGGACTTCGGCGAGACACTCGATTTTCGCCATTTCGGGGATCGTTTGGGTGACGGCGCACAGGTGTCCGTCGTCGCAAGCCTTGGTCGTCGGCCTTCCGCTGGACGCGGTCGGCGGCGCTCGGCCCGACGTGGTGTCGGCGCTCGGCCAGACGCGGTCGCCGGCATTCGGCCGAACCCGCGACGACCAGCGCACACAATGCGGCAATGTGCGATTTCACCCTCGCCGGAGCGACGACCGGCGCACACGGATGGCACAACGTGTGCGCCCGTCCCCGTCAGAGAGCCTGTTGCTTTTTGGTTTCGGTGGTTACGGGTGACTAGCCGTGTTGATCCATGTTTGTGATCATTTATGGATGGCGAAGTGGTACCGGCCCGTCGATCGTGACCAAGCGTTCCTGTTGCCGCCGTCGATGACGGACTGGCTCCCCGAAGACCACCTGGTCTGGTTCGTGATCGAAGCGGTCGGCCAACTCGACACCACGGCCTTCCACGCCCGCGCAAGACTGGGCGGCGTCGGCCGGCAGGGTTTCCACCCGGACATGCTGCTCACCCTGCTGGTCTACGCCATGGCCCACGGTGTCCGCTCGTCGCGGCAGATCGAACGGCTCTGCCACACCGACGTCGCGTTCCGGATCATCTGCGCCGGCGACGTCCCGGACCACACCGTCCTGGCCCGGTTCCGGCAGCAGCATGAGACCGCACTGGCCGCACTGCTGACCGAGACCCTGCTACTGGCAGCCCGGATGGGCATGGTCCGCCTCGGCGTCGTCGCGTTCGACGGCACGAAGATCGCCGGGAACGCCGCCCGCAACGCCAACCGCAGCGAGGAAACACTACGGCGCCTCGCCGAACAACACCTCGCCCAGGCCGCCGCGACCGACGCCGCCGAGGACGCCGAACACGGCAACAATCGCGGTGACGAACTACCGCCGGACCTGCGCGACCGGTCCGGCCGGTCCCGCCGGATCCGGCAGGCCCTCGACGAGATCGCCGCCCAGAACACCGAACGACAGGCCCGCGAACAGGCGACCCGCGACCAGGCCGACGACTACCTGAAACGACTCGCCGACCCGGACACCCCGATCACCGGGCCCCGCCCGAAAGCCGTCACCGCAGTCCAGGCCACCCACGCCCGCTGGCAGTCCGAACGCACCCGGATCCAACGCCGTTTCGACGCCTGGCACGACCGCGACCAGCAGGCCCGCGCCGCCGGCCGCCGAACGAGCGGCACCCGGCCGGTCCCGGTCGATCAGCACTGCCGGGTCCGTAAAGCCCGCACCGCCTACGACAACGCCCTCACCGCCGCCGCCGCTGCCGCTGCCGCTGGTGTTGTCGAGCCGGACAGCAAGAAGAACAAGACACCACGGGCGAACCTGACCGACCCCGACTCGCGGCTGCTGAAAACCCGTAACGGCTACCTGCAGGGCTACAACTGCCAGACCGCGCTCAGCCAGGACCACTTCTTCCTGCACGCCACCGCCACCCAGGACCCCAACGACCTACGCCAGTACGAGACCACCCAGACCGCCGTCACCAGCATCGCCGCCGCCCTGACCGAACACACCGGCCGCACCGACCTGACCATCGGAGTCCTGCTCGGCGACGCCGGCTACGACAGCGACCACAACCTCACCGTGCCCGGACCCGACCGGCTCATCGCCACCAGCCGCGAACGACCCCACCCCGACGCGGTCACCCGCCAGCACATGGACCAGCGCCTCAACACCGACGAAGGCCGTGACCTCTACCGGCAACGATCCGGCACCGTCGAACCCGGCAACGCCTGGCTCAAAGACCGCCGCGGGCTACGCCACTTCCTGCGCCGCGGCCTGACCGCCGCCACCAGCGAACTACGCCTCGCCGCCGCCGTCACCAACCTGCTCCGCCTACGCCAACTCGGCATCACCACCACCCACCTCGCCACCGGACAACCCGGCAGGCAAGGCCTGTCGGGCCGCTACGCGGCCCAACAGGCCACACCCCGCCCAACCGAAACCAACCCGCCCACGGGCCCAAGACCGACCAAACCCAAAAGACAACAGGCTCCAGAGCGAAGCCAGCGCACACGATCGGCGAACGTGTGCGCTGACCACCGCTCCGGCCTGGCGAACGTGCGCGCCGGCCATCGCTGCGGCCGACGGATCCGCTCTCGGCGGCCCGCTCCCGGCATCGCCTCTGGACGGCCGCCCAAGGTCATCAGGCCTCATGGTGATCTTGCGGAGTTCGCTGGGGATCGCGTTTACCAGGGCGAATGCAAGATTCACTTCAGCTGTGGCCCTGATCTGCAATGCCGCTGCGCAAATGGCGAAACTCGAGGGCGAGACAGGTGTGTCCGAAGTCAACAAGATCGACGATGGGGCGGGGTGGGCAGCCGGCTTGCGTGCCAGGGTGGGTCAGCGCTCTTCCGGGGAGTCGGAATCGGCGGGGACCGCGGTGTCGGAAGGCTGCGGACGGCGTGGACGTGGGGCCGGGCGCCGGGTGGGACGAGGGCTGGCGGCTTTCGGCTCGGCGGGCTGGTCGGGACCGGCCTCAGGCTCCGGAGCGGAACCGTTGTCGGCTGTGCCGTTCACCGGCTGGCCGGCGGCGGTGTCGGGGGCCGGCTCGCTGGGCGGGGCTGTGGAGGCCGGCCGACGACGGGTGTTCGTTCCGGCAGGCGCACGTTTGCGGGCACGGGGCGCTGGGCGGGAGGCTTCCGGCGTACCCCCGTTGCTGTTTGGGGAACCGGCTGAGCCTTGCCCGCCGCTGGTGGTCTCGGCCGCGGCGGTTTCGGATGCGGTGACGTCCGCCGTGTTGCCGTTGCTGTCCGTGCTGGTCGCCGTCGCCGTAGGCGCAGACGTCGCGGTGACGGGATCGCCGGGTTTCCTGGTCGCCGGCTCGTCCGGCAGTCCGGTCGCGGGTTCGTCCGGGATCGTGGGCTCGGCCGCCGGGGCCTCCGGAGCAGCCTCACGCTCAACCGCGACGGCCGGGCTCTCGGCTGGCGGGGCGTCAGGAGTTGCCGGGCTCTCGGCTGTCGGGGTGCCAGGAGTTGCTTGGCTCTCGGCTGGCGGGGTGTCAGGAGTTGCTTGGCTCTCGGTTGTGGGGGCGTCGGTGATCACCGGGGGTGCGGATTCGCCGGGGGCCAGCGGCGGGTGGCCGGTGCCGATGACGGCGTAGATGTCAGGGCGTTCGCGGCGGAGTTTGCGGCCCCAGATGATGCCGGCCACCAGGGCGGCCACGAAGGACAGGATCGGGGACCAGATCTTGGCGATGTTGTCGGTGTCCAGGAGGACGCTGAAGAAGGCCACCGTGAGCAGCAGCACCAGCGAGAGGAAGACCACCGAGATCCACGGGGCGATCGCGCGGCGCCAGCGGGTCTCGCCGTGTTCGCCGCGGCGGAAGAACCGGACGACCGCCACCGCGGCGATGGTCATCAGAACCAGTACGCCGAGGCCGCCGGAGACCGTGCCGAAGAAGAACAGGTCGGTCGTCGGGTCCCACGTGGCGATCGCGAAGACGATCAGCACCACCAGGGCCAGCACGGACTGCGCAGTCGAGGCGGCGACCGGCACGCCGCCGCGAGTGCGGGCCAGGCCGGCGGGCAGGACGCCCTCGCGGGCCACGGTCAGCGCGTAGCGGGCGACGGTGTGGTGGAAGGCGAGCATCGCGGCGAACAGGCTGGTCGCGAAGAAGATGCGGCCGAGGTCGACGAGGACGGCCGGGAGGTACGGGTCGGGGAGGAAGAAGAACAGGTCGTCCAGATGCTGGCCGGCGATGACGACGATGTTGTCGGGGCCGGCGACGACCGACATCGCCCATGCCGTGCCGCCGTACAGGAACGCCGCAACCAGCAGGGTGAACCCGATGGCACGGGCGATCGTGCGCCGTGGATCACGGGCTTCAGCTGCGTAGACCAGCGGCGCTTCGAACCCGACCATGCCGGCGATCGCGGCGACGAGCAGTGACACGCCGCCCGCGGTGGCGATCAGGCCGGGGTTGAGGGTGTCGAAAGTGATCGTTCCGCCGTAGGGGTTGCCGAGCATCACGGCGTCGAAGATCAGAACAATGAGAACCTCGGCGCAGACCAGTACGGTGAGAATGCGGGCGTTGAGATCGATGTCGAGCCGGCCGAGAAAGGCGATCACCGCCCAGCCGATCAATGCGCAGATGATCCACGATATGTCGATGCCGAAGATCGACAATGCGTTGTGGGTGGCCACCCCGAAAGCGCCGTAGAGACCGATCTGCATCGCGTTGTAGGCGACCAGCGCCACGAAGGCGGTGCCCACGCCGACCGGACGGGAGATGCCGATCGATGCGTACGCGTAGAAGGCGCCACTGTTGGGAACATGCCTCGCCATCGCGGCCAGACCCACCGCGAACACTCCTAGCACGGCGGCGACCAGCATGTACGCCACCGGGATGCCCTTCTCCTTCACCTCGCCGTAGCCGAGCGGCAGAGCGCCGGCGACCACGGTGAGCGGGGTCATCGCGGAGACCGCGATGACGAAGATCGGCCAAGTGCCGAGCTTCCTTTCCGGTTGGGACATGGCGCCTCCCGTGTCGAATCGATCCTGAATCGATGACCGGCCTCCATCATGGCCCTCACGACGTTCGAGCGATATAGGAAAATGTCGATCATGAATGGTTCGGGTGAATTGGATCTTCCGGCGTGCGCTCGTTTCGGTCTTCTGGCCGGTTTCGTTCGTCCTTGCGTGGCGCCGCCGGCGCGGTTCTATCCTCGCGGCGGGCGGCAGCGTTCGTCGCACGGCGCGGCGGGGCCACGTTGTTCGCGGCGCGGCGGGGCAGCGTTCGTCGCGCGGCGCGGCAGCGTTCTTCAAACGGCGCGGCGCTCTTCACACGGCGCGGCGGCAGGCAGCGCTACGGCCTCGTTCGGAAGCAGGCCTTCGTTCGGAAGCGGGTATTCGATCGGAAGCGGGTGTTCGTTTCGGCTGTGGCCGGGTCGGGTAGGTTGCCGGGATGCCACTCGGAGCGCAACCTCGCGGCCGCCGCGGCACAGTCGAGGAGCCGTACAGCCCGCTGAACCTGCGGCTGGTCCTCGCACTGTTCGGGATGGTCGTCTGCGCGATCCTGGCCGTGCTGCTGTTCCGCGCGGGCTGGATCGTTCCCGGCTGGCTGCTCGCCGCCTGGTCGGTGGCCGCCGCCGTCGATGCCGTGGTGGTCCAGTTGCGGCGCCGGGCCCGTGCCCGCTCCGACGGCGGCCGCCGGCATTCCCTCTTCGAGTGAGCGCCCGGCCGCCTGTGCCATGATCCATGAAATGACCATCAGGTACCCATCACCGTTGCGTCCCGGTGACCTCGTCGGCGTCACCTCGCCGTCCAGCGGCGTCGACGAGAGCATGAGCCGCCGCCTGCAGGTCGCCGTCGAGACCGTGCAGAGCCGTGGGTACGAGGTAGTCGTCGGCGAATGCATGGACGGCTCCCGGCATGTGAGCGCCCCGGCACCGCAGCGTGCCGCCGAACTGACCCGGATGCTGACCGACCCGGCGATCCGGGCCGTGGTGCCGCCGTGGGGCGGAGAGACCGCGATCGATCTGCTGCCGCTGCTCGACTGGGACGCCATCGGTGCGGCTGAGCCGACGTGGCTCGTCGGGTACTCCGACATGGCCACGATCATCACGCCGTTGACGCTGCTGACCGGGGTGGCCACGGTGCACGGCAACAACCTGATGGACACCCCGTACCGGCCGCCGGCGGGCCTGTTGTCCTGGCTGGACGTCGTGACGCTGGCACCCGGCGAGTCGTTCACCCAGACTTCGCCCGGCCGTTTTCGGGAGAAGGGCTGGGTCGACTACCGGACGAACCCGGAGGTCGACGAGTTCGTGCTGGATGCCGAGGGCGGCTGGACCAGGCTGGACGGCTCGGGTGACGTGGAGGTCGAGGGGCGGCTGATCGGCGGGTGCATCGAGACGTTGTGCAATCTGGCCGGCACCGAATATGCGAACACGTCGGGTTTCACCACGGACGGGCTGCTCGTTTATGTCGAGGCGGCCGGTGACGACGCGGCGACGATCTGCCGGAACCTGCACGGGATGCGCCTCAACGGGTTCTTCGACAACGCGACGGCGGTGCTCGTGGGGCGTACCGCAGCTCCGCCGACCGGCAACCTGAGCCAGACCGAGGCGGTCCTCGACGCGCTCGGCGGTCTGGGTGTGCCGATCGTCGCCGACGTCGAATGCGGGCATGTCGCTCCCTACCTTCCCCTGGTCAACGGGGCCCGTGGGCGGCTCGTCCTCTCGGCCGGCCGCGCGGAGATCACCCAGACGCTGGCCTGATCGCCCAGGCGAAAGGCGGATCGCGGAGATCACCCAGACACTGGACTGATCGCCCAGGCGAAGGCCGCATCGCGGAGATGACCCAGACAATGGACTGATCACCCAGGCGAAGGGCCGCATCGCGGAGACGTCAAGACGCTGGACTGGTCGGTCAGGCGAGGCCGGCATCGTGGACCAGTAGCGCCACCTGGACCCGGTTGTTCAGGTCGAGTTTGGTGAGCACCCGGGAGACGTGGGCTTTGACCGTGGCCACCGACATGTGCAGTTCGGTGGAGATCTCCGCGTTGGAGCGGCCCTGGGCGACGGCGAGCGCGACCTCGCGTTCCCGGGTGCTGAGCCGGGCCAGCAGGGTCTCGGCCCGGCGCCGGTCCGGGTCGGCGCCTGGATCATGGGACGTGCCGGCGGCAACGTGTGCGATCAGCTGGCGGGTGACGCTCGGTGAGAGGGCGGCCTCGCCCTGGGCCACGCGCAGCACCGCGTCGCGGATCTGGCCCGGCGGGGTGTCCTTGAGCAGGAACCCGGCCGCCCCGGCACGCAGCGCACGCAGCACGAACTCGTCGGCGTCGAACGTGGTGAGCACCAGCACCTCGGGTGCTCCCGGCCGCTCGCGCAGCGTCTCGGTCGCGGCCAGCCCGTCGACGCCGGGCATGCGGATGTCCATCAGCACGACGTCGGGCTGATGCCGCTCGACCGCGGCCGGCACCTCGGCCCCATCTGCGGCCTGCCCGACCACGCTGACCCCGTCGTCACCGGACAGGATCATCGACAGACCCGCGCGCACCAGCGGATCGTCGTCGACGATCAGCACCCGAACCGCGCTCATCCCGGTCCACCCATCTCTACCGCCACCCCCGTCGTTCCTTCCCGCTGGACCGCGGATATCTGGGACCTTCCGAATCGGCCGCCGACTGCTCGGCAGCGGGGCTTCAGGCCGGCCATGGCAGCCAGGCCGTGAGCACGAAGTCGTCGTCGGCGCGGCCGTGGTCGAGGCGTCCACCGGCGAGCAGCGCCCGCTCGGCGAGGCCGATCAGGCCCATGCCCGTGCCGGGGATCGGGCGGGCCGGGACGGTGATCGGCATCGGGTTGCGGACCTCGATGCTCAGGCCTTCGCCGGGCCGGCCGCCGACGACGACACGCACCGCCGCGCCAGGGGCGTGCTTGCGGGCATTGGTCAGGCCTTCCTGCACGATGCGGTACGCCGCGCGGCCGATCGCGGCGGGCACGGACTCGGGGGCGGGAGCGATCTCCAGCCGGACCCGGTTTCCGGCGGACCGGGACTCGTCGGCGAGCGCGGGCAACGCGCTCAGGGTGGGTTGTGGCCGCTCCGGGGTCTGCTCGTCCTCGGGTTGGCCGGTGCGCAGCACGCCGATCACCACCCGCAGGTCCTGCAGGGCCTGGTGGGCGCTGGACCGCACCACGGCGGCCGCCCCGGCGATCTCCTCCGGTGGCGCGCCGGGCCGGAACTCGAGCGCGCCCGCGTGCAGGCTGAGCAGCGAGATCCGGTGGGCGAGGACGTCGTGCATCTCCCGGGCGATCCTGGTGCGCTCGAGGACGCGGGCCTGGGCGACCCGGAGGCGCTGCTCCGACTCGGCGCGCTCGGCCCGGTCACGCCAGGTGACGATCAGCTGCCGGCGGCCGCGGATGATCATGCCCCAGAGCGCTGCGATCACGGTCATCACGGCGCCCCAGCCGAACGCCTCCCAGTAGCCGATGCTCTCCTCCGGCCGGGCACTGGCGAAGATCGCGTTGGCGGCGACGACCAGCGCCGTGTAGCCGGCGAGCACCGCGAAGCGCCTGTGCACACCGACGGTGAACACGACGATGAGCAGGGTGAAGGCGCTGGCCATCGAGAACGTCGTGAGCAGAATGCCGTAGACGGCCAGCACGGTCAGGAACCGGCGCCGCCACCAGAGGCCGACTGCGGCGATCGTGCTGGTCACCGCGTCGAGCACGGTGAGCCACACCGGTGTGGCGCCCCAGGTCTGTGTCGTCTCGGAGCCCGGGTCGAGCAGCTCGACGGTGATCCAGACGGTGAAGGCGAAGGCGATCAGGAAGCAGAGGCTGTCGACCACCCAGTCGCGGGTGGAGCGGCGCGCAGCCAGTGGCCCGGCCGGGTCCGCGGCCAGCGCGGACGGCCACAACCAGCGGTATTCCGGCGAGGACGCTCCCACGCCGTCGACTCTAGGGGCGGCCGGCCACCGTCCGGTACCGACCAAAGTCGATGCTTCGGCATATACCAAGGTTTCACGAGCATCGACTCTCGGCCGACGCGGCGGCCGCCGCGTCTCACTCACTCTGGGTCGCATGATTGCGGTTCAAAACCTCACCAAGACGTACGGGCCACAGCGCGCCGTCGACGACGTGTCGTTCACCTGTGAGCCGGGCACGGTGACCGGTTTCCTCGGGCCGAACGGCGCCGGCAAGTCCACCACTCTGCGGATGATCTGTGGTCTGACCCCGCCGACGTCGGGGCGGGCCACGGTGGCCGGGGTGCCGTATCGGCGGCTCGGCAACCCGGGGCGGCACATCGGAGTGCTGCTCGACGCGTCCGCCCAGCATGCCGGGCGGACCGGGCGGGAGGTCCTGGCTCTGGCGGCGATCACGATGGGGCTGGACACGGCACGGGTGCCGGAGCGGCTGGCCCGGGTCGGGCTGGACGGGACGGCGGCGAAACGGCGGGTCCGGGCGTATTCGCTGGGCATGCGGCAGCGGCTGGGTCTGGCGTACGCGATGATCGGCGATCCGGCCGTGCTGGTGCTGGACGAGCCGGCGAACGGCCTGGATCCGGAGGGCATCCACTGGATGCGCGGGCTGCTGCGCGGTTTCGCCGACCGTGGCGGCACGGTCCTGCTCTCCTCGCATCTGCTGCGCGAGGTGGAGGTGGTCGCCGACCGGCTGGTGGTGATCGGCAACGGCCGGATCCTCACCCAGGGCGACAAGGAGGACCTGCTCGGCGCGGCCGGGACGACGGTGCGGACCACCGATCCCGCCGCTCTGGACGCGTTGTTGCAGCGGATGGGTCTGACCGGCACCCGGTCGGCGGACGGCAGTGTCCTGGTGCCGTCCGATCCGCAGACCATCGGGCAGGCCGCCGCCGCGGCCGGGGTGGTGCTGCTCGAGCTGCGGCCGGCCGGCGCCGGGGGTCTCGAGGAGATGTTCCTGCGCCTCACCGCGGGCGCCGAGCCGGAAGGGGCGCACCGATGACCGCGACCACGAGTGACGTCATGCCGGCGACCGTGCCGGCGAGCGCCGCCGCGCCGGTGCCGATGGCCCGGCTGACCCTGGTCGAGCTGCGCAAACTGGCCGACACCAGAGCCGGGATGTGGCTGCTGATCGTGATCGGCCTGGCCACGGTGGCGACGTCGGGGATCCTGCTGGGCTGGGGCGACGACAGCGAGATCACCTTCGCGGCGTTGTACACGTTCGGGTTGGTGCCGTCGGCGGTCCTGCTGCCGGTGCTCGGCATCTTGTCGGTGACAAGCGAGTGGTCGCAGCGGACGGCGCTGGCCACCTTCACTCTGGTGCCGGCCCGGGCCCGGGTGCTGCTGGCGAAGGTGGCGGCGGGCGCCCTGATCGCGGTCGCCGCGACGGCGGCCACGGCACTGCTGGCGGCGATGGCCAACCTGATCGCGCCGGCGGCAGGCGGTGACGGCTCGTGGAGCCTGGACCCGTCGCTGATCTGGCAGAGTCTGCTGCTCCAGGTGATCTTCGTGCTGATGGGCAACGCGTTCGGCGCGCTGCTGCTGAACACTCCGCTGGCGATCGT
This sequence comes from Actinoplanes sp. NPDC026670, assembly GCF_040638175.1. Lineage (NCBI taxonomy): Bacteria > Bacillati > Actinomycetota > Actinomycetes > Micromonosporales > Micromonosporaceae > Actinoplanes > Actinoplanes sp. NPDC026670. Next base: position 23,630 of record NZ_JBEZXU010000029.1, on the reverse strand, counting down.
CGTCTTCTTCGCGCTGCCGACGGTGTGGTCGATTCTGGGCGGCAGCATCCGGGTGCTGGCCGATGCGTCGAAGTGGCTGGATCTCAATGTGACCTCGCAGGCGATGACGGAGCCGGACATGACCTCCGGCGAGTGGGCCCGGCTGGCGGTCTCGGCCGGGGTGTGGGTGGTCCTTCCGCTGGTGCTGGGGGCGGTCCGTGTGCTCCGCCGGGAGGTTTCCTGATCCACAACGGCCGGTGTTGGCGTCACGATCCGGCGATCGGAGGTAGCGTCCCGAGACGTGACGCGTACCCTATTTGCCAGCTTCGCGGCAATTACCGCTTGCATCCCGTTGTTTGCTGGCCCGGCGCCGGCCGCGCCACCGACTGATCCCCCGCCGGCGCCGAGCACCCCGATGCCGCCTTTCGAGGGTGAGACCCTCGAACCCGATCTGGACCGGCTCACCTTCGAGGGTGAGCCGTTCCCGGTCCCCAGTTACGAGCCCCGGCCCGGCGCGCGCATCGCCGCGGGAACGCCTGACGTCGGCACTGTCCGCAGCTGGGCCGGGCTCAACTCGATCGACGGCGACGTCTATCGCAAGGACTACACGCTGCGGGGCGTCGGCGAGCACATCGAGGTGTGGGTGGCCAACGATCTGGCCTTTCCGGAGAAGGACTGCCGCAAGAACTCCACCGAGGTCACCGATGCCCAGGTCACCTCGCTGGTCCGCGAGTTCGACGAGGTGATCTTCCCGCGGGAGACCGAGGCCTTCAGCACCCCGCCGGACCGGGCCGGCACCAACGCCGGGCTGCCCGGCGACTTCACCGGGGCCGGCAACCGGACCGTCACACTCGTCGACAACATCCGCGACGACAACTACTTCGACTTCCCGAAACGGCTCACCTACATCTCCGGGTTCTTCTCCGAGCAGCTCAACGAGCTCTTCGACCGCAACGTGATCACGATCGACGCCTTCGACTGGGCGCATCGCACCGGCGCCGACCCGGCACACGAGCCCGCCGACGATCCGTGCGTCAGCCGCCCGGCGCGCCCGCGGATGTACGAGTCGACCTTCGCCCACGAGTGGCAGCACCTGCTGACCTACTACACCGACCCGGACGAGGAGGCGTGGATCAGCGAGGGGATGGCCGACTACGCCCAGCGTCTCGCCGGTTATTCCGAGACCGACATCGGGGTACGGCATCGGGGCTTCGACAACCACCTCGTCTGCTTCCAGGGTTTCGGCATCGTCAAGACCGCCTACAACCCGAACCCGCGCGACTGCGGCGGGCCGGCCAATTCGCCGAACCTGTGGAACGAGGGCGAGCCGGACGAGGTCCTCGCCGATTACGGCATCACCTATCAGCTCATGCTCTACCTCCACGACCGGTTCGGCGCGAAGACTCTCACCCGGATGCACCTGGACAAGGAGAACCACGGGCTCGCGGCGGTCGCGGCCGCCCTGCCGAAGGACGAGAACCTGCACGACGTACTGCACGATTTCCAGGTGATGACGCTGGTGGACAAGGTCGCCGGCAACCCGGGCGGCGTCGTGCGGGGCGTGCCACGGCAGCGGGTGACCGCCCGGAGCCTGCGGTCCACGGTGAACCTGGACAACCCGTCGGCCCACGGCCGGCCCGGCGCGCCGCCCAACGGCGCCGATTACCTCAAGCTGCCGCACGGGTGGCGGACGGTCGGTTTCGAGGGGGCGCCGTCCCTGCCGCCGGTGCCGCTGGCCTGGACCCTGGACTCGGACATGCTCTTCTCCGGCAACACCCCGGACACCGACGCGACAGCGGTCCGCGAGGTGCAGGTGCCGGCCACCGACCCGGTGCTGCGGTTCACCACGACCTACGGCCTGGAGGACAACTTCGACTACGGGTACGTGACAGTGTCGGCGGACGGCGGCCGGACCTATCAGATGCTCAAGGGCGACCGGACGGTCGAGGGGCCGCTCGGCGCGGCGATCACCGGCAAAGCCGCCGACGTCACCCTCTCCTATGACCTGGAGCCGTACGCCGGGAAGTCGGTCCTGCTGGGTTTCCGCTATGTCAGCGACAGTGCCGTGAGCATCGGCGGGTGGCACCTCAAGGACGTCAAGGTGGGCGCCACCGCGGTCGGTGGCAACAGCCTCGACGGCTGGAAGTCGCCCACCGAGATCCACCCGATCCCGGTGCACCACTGGCAGGTGACCCTGGTCGGGCTGGCCGAGAACCGGGTCAAGGTGGTGCCGCTGAGCGGTTTCGCCAAGCTGCGCCACTATCCGAAGGTGGTGGCGATCGTCGCCTACGACGAGCCCACCGGCACGGTCACGCAATACGCCCCCTACACGCTGACGGTCGACGGCGAGCCCTATCAGCCCACTGCGTAGACCCACGGCCCGACGATCTGCCCGTCACCGCGCCTGCGGGGCGGGCAGATCGCCATTATGGCATTGACAGTGTCATGGTGACAGTGTCATTGTTCTGGCATGTGGACGATGGAGCAGTTGGTCGAGCGGGTGAGCGCGGCACTAGCCGCGGAGTACTCGGGCGCACCCAACGGCCGCGTCCGGGAGCTGCCCGACCGCAGGTCGATCCGGTGGTATACGACGATCGGCCTGGTCGACCGGCCACTCGGCACGCGCGGCCGCACGGTCCTCTACGGGCCGCGTCATCTCCTGCAGCTCGTCGCGATCAAGCGGCGGCAGGCAGCCGGGCGCACCCTGGCCGAGATCCAGGAGGAGCTCGCCGGCGCCTCCGAGCAGACCCTCGCCGCGGTCGCGCGGGTGCCCGATCGGCTCCTCGGCGCCGATCAGCCGCCGGCCGCGCCGCCACCGGTCCGCCCGGCGTTCTGGAAGGCGGCGCCCGCCGCGCCGGATCCACTGTCGTTCAACGCCGACGCCTTCGCCGACGACGGCGATCTCACCGTGGAGGCCTTCTCCCCCGCGTCCGCCGGCGGCGCCCCGCCGGACACCGAGTCCGGCATCACCCGGCGTGACATCGCCGCCGTCGTCGAGGCGCTCGGCCCGACACCGCCGGTGCTGCCGCTGATCACCGGGGTGCCCCTCGGTGACGGCGTGATCCTGCTGCTGCCCCACCACCCCACCGACTTGGACCGCGACGACATCGCCGCGGCAGCCCGTCCTCTGCTCGAACTGCTCGCTTCCCGCGGGCTCACCGATGGGAGAACCGCATGATCATTTCCGTGAACCCGATGGGATCGGCTGAGCTGGAGCGTCACCGTCAGGTGTCCGGCGCGGGCTTCGGCACGCTGCTCACCGATCGCGGCAACCTTCCGCTGGACCGTCTCGACGTGCGCGCCTCCATCAGCGGCCTGCTGGTCCGCACCGAGCTGACCACCGAGTTCGTCAACGCCCACGACACCGCGTTGGAGGCGACCTACGTCTTCCCGCTGCCCGACCGGGCCGCGGTCACCGGCATGACGATGACCGCCGCCGACCGGGTCGTCACCGCCGAGCTGCACGAGCGCGGCGCCGCCCGGGAGCGCTACGACCAGGCCATCGCCGCCGGGCAGCGGGCCTCCATCGCCGAGGAGGAGCGACCGGACGTCTTCACCATGCGGGTCGGCAACATCCTGCCCGGCGAGCGGGTCACCGTCTCGCTGCGGCTGGTCGGCCCTCTGCCGTATGAGGACGGCGCGGCCACCTTCCGGTTCCCCCTGGTCGTGGCGCCGCGGTATGTGCCGGGCCTCCCACTGCCCGGCCCGTCCGCCGGCGACGGCCAGCAGCAGGACACCGACGCCGTGCCCGACGCGTCGCGGATCTCGCCACCGGTCCTGCTGCCCGGGTTCCCCAATCCGCTGCGGCTGTCCATCAGCGTCGATGTCGACCCGGCCGGTCTCGAGCTCGGTGAGGTCCGGTCCAGTCTGCACACCGTGACCGAGCAGGGCGGGACCCTGCGGATCGCGCCGGGCGAGCGGGCCGACCGTGACTTCGTGCTGCGGCTGGCGTATGCGGCTGGCGCCGAGTCCGCCGTCGCGGTGCCCGACGACGACGGCGAGCAGGGGACGTACCAGCTCGTGGTGCTGCCGCCGGAGCCCGCCGTCGCCCCGCGCCCGAAAGACGTCGTCCTCCTGCTGGACCGTTCCGGCAGCATGGGCGGCTGGAAGATGGTGGCCGCCCGGCGTGCCGCGGCCCGGGTCATCGACACCCTGACCGCCGATGACCGGTTCGCTGTGCTCACCTTCGATCACGAGGTCGACCGGCCGGCCGGACTCGGCTCCGGACTGGCCGAGGCCACCGACCGGCATCGCTACCGGGCTGTCGAGCACCTGGCCCGCGCCGACGCGCGCGGCGGCACCGAGCTGCTCAGCCCGCTGACCGCCGGCCTCGCTCTGCTGGCCGACAGTCCCGGCCGTGACCGTGTGCTGGTCCTGGTCACCGACGGTCAGGTCGGCAACGAGGATCAGATCGTCAAGCAGGTGACCCCACTGATCGGCACGATCCGGGTGCACACCGTCGGTATCGACCGGGCGGTCAACGCCGGGTTCCTCGGCCGGCTGGCCGCGATCGGCGCAGGCCGGGCCGAACTGGTGGAGAGCGAAGACCGTCTCGACGAGGCGATGGAGCAGATCCACCGGCGGATCGGCGCGCCGGTGGTCACCGGTGTCGCCGTCACCGGTGACGGGTTCACGCCCACCGACGGCACGCGGAGCCCGGCGCGCCTGCCCGGTCTCTACCCCGGGGTGCCGCTCGTGATCACCGGCCGCTACACCGGTGCGCCCGGCGGTGCGCTCACCGTGACCGGCCGTACCCGTGACGACCAGGAGTTCCGCACCTCTGTCGCGGTTCAGCAGCGCTCCGAGACGGCTGTCACCTCGCTGTGGGCACGGGCCCGGCTGCGCGACCTGGAGGATGCGTACGCGTCAGGTGATCTCTCGCTGGAGACCGAGATCGTCGGCACGTCGCTGCGGTTCGGTGTGCTGTGCCGGTTCACCGCATTCGTGGCGGTTGACGCCCGGGTCGTCAACGAGGGCGGCGAGACCCGCAAGGTCACCCAGCCGGTCGAGATGCCGTCCGGGTGGGAGTCCACCGCTCCCCCGATGCCGGCGCCGGTCTACCTGGCGTCATCGTCGCCGTTCCCCGGCGCCGTCGGTGCGGCAGTGGCCGGCGCGGTTCCGCCGATGCCGCCGCCCGCTGCGCCCGCCCCGGGTGCGCCGATGCCGAGCCGGCCCGGGTTCATGCCGACTCGCGCCAAGCGTGCGGTCGCCCGTGACACGCTCGCCGACGAGGCGACGGTGGGTGCCGCTCCGGAAGCCGACAGCGCCGTCTGGTCCGTTGCCGAACCGGCATCCTTCGGCGTCGCCGACACGTCCGCACCGCCGGCCGGCGCCGGTGGTGGTGGGCAGGCCACGGCCCGGACCGATTCCGCCGCCGAGAGCGCGGCTGCGATGCCACGTGGGTTCACCGGAGCGGTGCGGCGGTCCCGTGTCGGTGCACCGGTCCAGGCGAAGTCACGCCAATCCGGTTCGGGCGACGGGCTGTCCGTGGACGAACTGCGGGAACTCGCCGCGGTCGAGGTCTCGCGACTGCACGAGGCCGTCGGCCAGCCGTCACTGGACCGCCGTGATCTGCTCGACGACCTGGTCAGTCGCCTCACGGTTCTGCTCGAGCCGGTCACCGACACCGCACTCGACCCGGTCCGGGAGCTGATCACCCTGCTCCGCGGCGACACGCCGCTGGAGGAGAGGTGGGCGACCGCGATCCGGGTGCTGGAGGAGTTCGCCGCCGGAAAGGCCGCCGCGAAGCGCTCGTTCTGGAAGTCCTGACGCCAGGCCGTGCGAAGCGGACCCGTTCCGCTTCGCACGGCGGCCTTCCGTTCTCCGCGCGGCGGACAGCGCACACCGACGGTCCGGACTCGGAGCTTCGGGGAGTCGGCCACGGGCTCCCGGCTCGCCGGAGCTTCGGGCCACGGGCTCCAGGCTCCGGGCTCGCGGTTCCGGGCTCCCGGCTCCGGGCTCCGGGCTCGCGGCTCCGGGCTCCGGGCTCCGGCTTCGGGCTCGCGGCTCCGGGCTCCGGCTTCGGGCTCGCGGCTCCGGGCAGCCACCTACGGACTACGGGCCGCGAGCTCCGGACTATAAGCCGCGGGCCGCGGGCTTCCGGGACGTGGGGTACGGGCCGCGAGCTCCGGCATGGGACGGCGGGCTCGAGGGCTCCGGGCTGCGGGTTGAGGGCTGCGGTGACCAGGGGAGCTGGTTCTGGGCGGGCAGATAACGACGAACTTCGACTGAACGGTCCCCACGCCGGTCGCTGAATGACGGTAAGTTGGGGCACCGGTACCGAGACCGGGGGTGGCAACGCCAAGTGGGCGACGAACGTGATCCGTTGCTGGTGCGTCCGTTCGTTCTGCCGGACGGCGCTCGGCAGGAGCCACCTTCGTCGGCGTCGACCTGGCCGGTGGAGCAGCGGGCCGGCGAGATGCCCACGCAGTTGTTGCCGACGGTTCCCGGTGTTCTGGCTGAGGATCCCGAGCGTGCGCCGGAGGGTGCGGGCGCCAATCGGCGGCGTCGGATCGTGTTGTTGAGTGGGGCTGCGGCGGTTGCGCTGGTCACGATCGCCGGGTATGTGGTGTTGCGGCCCAGCGATCGGCAGGAGAGCTGGGTGTCGGTGCCTGGGCAGTCGTTGCCGGCCGCGGTGGGGCCGGCCACGTCGGAGGGTGTCGTGCCTAGCGAACCCCAGGATGACGGCCAGGTCACCGGTCCCGGCGCGGGCGGTGAGACGGTCTCGTCGAAACGGCCGACCCGGACGGCGGTCACGTCCGCGGCCACCGGTGGGGCTTCGGCGAATCCGTCAGCCGGGTCGACGGCCGGTGGTTCGAGCAGCACGACGCCGGTGGCGCCGGTGGCCCCCATCGATCTGCTGCCCACGGCGATCGCGAGCGGGAGCGGGCTGCTGGTCACCGGTAACGGGCTGTGCCTGGACCTGCGTGGCGGCACCGCCGCTGAGGGCAGCGACGTCCACATCGACGACTGCAACGGCACCAGTCCGCAACGCTGGAAGCTCAACTCGAACCGCACCCTGGAAGTGCTCGGCCTGTGCGCCTATCTCGTGGGTGACGGCACTGTCGAGTTGACCGGTTGTGACGGGCGCACGACCGCACAATGGCAACTGCTGAGCGATGGCACTCTGACGAACGCGGCGAACGGCCGCTGCCTGACCGACCCCTACGTGGGGGCCCGGCCAGGCAACGCGGTCATCGTCACGACCTGCGCCGGCGGCGGTAACCAGCGGTGGTCGTTCCGCTGACACCGGCTCCGGCGCAGCCGACCGACTCTGCCCAGCGGCCGGGCGGAAGCGTCAACGGCAGCTTCCGCTCAGCGGCCGGAATGGGGTGCGTCAACGGCAGCTTCCCCTCTACGGCCGAATGGAGGCGTCAACGGCAGCTTCCGCTCAGCGGCTGAATGGGGGCGTAATTGGCAGCTTCCGCTCAGCGGCCGAATGGAGGCATCAACGGGTGCAGGCACCAACGGCAGGCTCTGCTCGGCGGCCGGGCGGAAGCTTCAGCGGCTGCCACTGTCTGGCTTCCGGGTGCAGGCGTCGGCGGCTGCCCTCTGTCTGGCTTCCGGGGCGGGATGATCCGACGGGGTGGAAGGGGGCCGGGCAGGAATGACTAGCTGTGTTCGGGTGGGTACGTTGCGGGGGTGCTGTGGCCGTACAGAGTGAGAATGTTTCTGATTTTCGTAAAGTGATCGAATCCTCAGGCCGGAACAGTAGTGATCATCTGTCCCCCGCCTCTTAGGGTCATCTGGTGATCTCCGCGCCTCTTCGCATCGCCTTCCTGTCGTATCGGAGCAAACCGCACAGTGGGGGGCAGGGGATCTATGTCCGGCATCTGTCGCGGGAGCTGGTGCGGCTCGGGCACCGGGTGGAGGTGTTCTCGGGGCCGCCGCTTCCGGAGCTGGACGACGGGGTCGATCTGACGGTTCTGCCGAGCCTCGACCTGTATCGCGAGCCTGATCCGTTTCGTACGCCGAAGCGCTCGGAATTCAAGAGCAGCATCGATGTTCTCGAGTGGACGGCGATGTGCACGGGCGCGTTTCCGGAGCCGCTGACGTTCTCGTTGCGGGCGTGGCGGCATCTGCGTGAGCGGCTCGCCGAGTTCGACGTGGTGCACGACAACCAGTGCCTCGGCTATGGGCTGCTGCCGTTGAGCTGGTCCGATACGCCGCTGGTGGCGACCATTCACCATCCGATCACGGTCGACCGGGATCTCGAGCTGGCAGCCGCGCCGGACTGGAAACGGCGGGCCTCGTTGCGGCGGTGGTATGCGTTCACACGCATGCAGGGGCGGGTGGCGCGGCGGCTGCCGTGGCTGACGACGGTGTCGCAGGCGGCGCGCGACGAGATCGTCGAGGCGTTCCGGGTGCCCGCCGAGCGGCTGCGGGTGATCGGGGTCGGTGTGGACGTCGACACGTTCAGCCCGGCCGGGAGCGAGGCCCCGAAAAAGGTGCCAACGTTCAGCCCGGCCGGGAGCGACACGCTGAAGAAGACGATCAGCCCAGCCGGGAGCGACACGCCGAAAAAGACGGTCGGCCCAGCCGGGAGTGACACGCCGAACAAGCTGCCGACGGTCAGCCGGGTGGTGACGGTGGCCAGTGCGGATGTTCCGCTGAAGGGGCTGCCGGAGCTGATCGAGGCGGTCGCGAAGTTGCGCGCCGACCATGAGGTGGAGCTGGTCGTGGTGGGTTCGGCGCGGCCGGACGGCGCGGCGGCGAAAGCGATCACGCGGCTGGGTCTGGACGATGCGGTGCGGTTCGTGTCGGGGATCTCCGACGGGGAGCTGGCTGATCTGTTCCGGTCGGCGACGGTGGCCGCGGTGCCGTCGCGGTATGAGGGGTTCTCGCTGCCGGCGGTGGAGGCGATGGCGTGCGGGGTGCCGCTGGTCGTGACTACGGCGGGGGCGCTGCCGGAGGTGACCGGGCCGGACGGGCTGGCGTCGCTGCACGTGCCGCCGGGTGATCCGGGGGCGCTGTCGGCGGCGATCGGGCGGCTGCTCGACGACGAGACCCTGCGCCGGCGGCTCGGCGCGGAGGGACGGCGGCGGGCGGTCGAGCATTTCACGTGGCGGCGGACCGCGATCCGGACCGCCGAGTGGTATGCCGACGCGATCGCCGCGCACGGGAAGAGCCGCAGGCCGGCCACGGCCAGCGAGCCGGAGGCCCACGAGGCCGGAAGCCGCTGACCGAAACCCGCAGCCGCAGGGCCGGGCCGAGACGGGACACGAGGCCGAAACTCGCAACCGCGAGACGGAACAGGAACGCCGAAGCCTGCAACCGCGAGGCCGAGACGGGACAGGAACGCCGAAGCCCGCAACCGCGAGGCCGAGACGGGACGGGACACGAGGCCGAAACTCGCAACCGCGAGGCTGGGCAGGACGAGACACGACACAGGAAGCCGCCGGCAGCGAGGCGGCCCGAGGACAAGTGCGAGACAAGACCCCACAACGGCGCCGCCGGTGCGGGGAGCAACGGAATGAAAGGGCAGGTAGGGGCACATTGTTGACCGTCGACTACGACCGGCTGGACGTGCGGCCGGGGATGCGGGTCCTCGATCTCGGCTGCGGTGAGGGCCGGCACACCTTCGAGGCGTTGCGGCGGGGCGCGGACGTCGTCGCCCTGGATCTGAGCGTCAAGGATCTGGCCACGACCGCGTCCTGGTGTGCGGCGATGGAGCTGGCCGGTGAGGTTCCGGTGGGGGCGAGCGCCACGACGATCCAAGGTGACCTGCTGGCCCTGCCGTTCCCGGACGCCAGTTTCGACCGGATCATTGCGTCGGAGGTGCTGGAGCACATTCCGGACGACGTGACGGCGATCCGGGAGCTGACCCGGGTGTTGCGGCCGGGTGGGCTGGCGGCGGTGACGGTGCCGCGGTGGCTGCCGGAGCGGGTGTGCTGGGCGCTGTCCGACGAGTACCACGCCAACGAGGGCGGCCACGTGCGCATCTACAAGGAGGACGAGCTGTCCGGCCGGCTGCGTGACGCGGGCCTGACGGTGACCGGCAACGGGTTCGCTCATGCGCTGCACAGCCCGTACTGGTGGCTGAAATGCGCGATCGGCGACGCCGGGCTGACCAAGGCCTACCACCGGATGCTGGTGTGGGACATCACCGAGAAGCCGGCGCTGACCCGGGTGCTGGAGCAGGCGCTGAATCCGCTGATCGGCAAGAGCGTGGCGATCTACCTGAAAAAGGAGGAGGTGACCGTGGGTGTCGGTGCCTGACCTACCGGGCGTGCTGAGCGCCGACGACATCCGGGTCACAGTCGCCAGCATCGCCGCCGAGCAGGAGGGTTCCGGGGCGATTCCCTGGTACGCCGGCGGGCAGCTGGATCCGTGGGATCACGTCGAGGCGGCGATGGCGCTGGACGTCGGCGGTGAGACGCAACGGGCGGCGGACGCCTACGAGTGGCTGCGCCGCACGCAGCGCGCCGACGGCAGCTGGGCGTCGCGTTACGAGAACGGGGTGGTCGCCGACGCCACGGCCGAGACCAATCACGCCGCGTATCTGGCGGTCGGCTGCTGGCATCACTTCCTGTGTACCGGCGACGACGACTTCCTGGCCCGGATGTGGCCGTCGATCAGGGCGGCGCTGGATTTCGTGACCGGCTGTCAGGCGCCGGGCGGGGAGATCTGGTGGGCGGCCGGTGACGAGGTGGCGCTGCTGACCGGGTCGTCGAGCATTCATCAGGCGCTGCGCTGCGGTGTCGCGATCGCCGACCGGGCCGGTGAGCCGCAGCCGGATTGGGACCTGGCCGCCGACCTGCTGGCCCAAGCGATCCGAAAACACGCGACCAAAAAACACGCGTCCGAAAAGCACACGACCGAAAGGCACGCGACCGACAAGGATGCGACCGAAAAGGATCCGGCCGAAAGGGATGCGACCGACAAGGATCCGATCCGGAAGCATGCCATCGGCGGGCATCCGGCGTTCGCCGACAAGGACCGGTTCTCGATGGACTGGTACTACCCGGTGCTGGGCGGGGCGCTGCGCGGCGAACCGGCCCGGCAGCGGCTACAGCAGCGGTGGGACGAGTTCGTGGTGCCGGGCCGGGGCGCGCGCTGTGTCTCCGACCGGCCGTGGGTGACCGGCGCGGAGACGTGTGAGCTGGCCCTGGCCCTGGACACGGTCGGTGACCGGGACGCCGCGACCGAGCTGGTCGCGGCGATGCAGCATCTGCGGGAGCCGGACGGCTCCTACTGGACCGGTCTGGTGCTCACCGACGGGGTGCGCTGGCCGGTGGAGCGGACCACGTGGACGGCGGCGGCGGTGGTGCTGGCCGTCGACGCGCTGCACGCGGCCCATCCGCGGTCGGAGATCTTCAGGACGCCTGGTTTCGCCGGAGAAGTCGCAGCGAACCACAGCCGGTGAGCTCCACATAGTCGCCGGATTCGACCGCTTTGCGGTAGATGCGGTAGGGGGCCTGCCCACCGTCGGCCGGGTCGGGGAACACGTCGTGGATGGCGAGGACCCCACCGGCCGCCAGGTGCGGCGCCCAGCTCGCGAGGTCACGCTGCGCTGATTCGTCGGTGTGGCTGCCGTCGAGGAACAGCAACGCCAGCGGCGTCGACCACAGCGCCGCGAACTCCTCGGCGCGGGCCACGACCGCGACCACGGCATCCTCGGCGCCGGCCTCGGCGATGGCCCGCCGGAATCCGGGCAGCGTGTCGATCTTCCCGGTCAGCGGGTCGACGAGTCCCGGATCGTGGTACTCCCATCCCACCTGATGCTCCTCGGAGCCCCGGTGGTGGTCGACGGTCACCACCTTGCCGCCTCGGGCGCGGGCTGCGGCGGCCAGGTAGAGCGTCGATTTGCCCAGGTAACTGCCGACCTCCAGGATCGGCCCGGCGGGTGCGGCGAGCGCGGCCTCGGCCAGCGCCCGCCCCTCGTCGGCCGGCATGAAGCCGGCCGCCCCGACAGCGGCGGTCAACAATCGGTGGTCCAGCACGATCTCCGGCGACGACATCGCGTCATCATAAGATCAACAGCACTTTGATCGTACGGCCGAGGCTGTCACCAACCGCAACCCATCGCCTCGCGTGAGGTCACCGCGAGACCGAGGAAACCCGAGGCCGCAACGCGGCCGCCGGGCTGAATCCGGTGGTCAGTGACCGCCCGCGAACGTCGGCCGCACGTAGATGATCACCCGGTCGGCGGCGTCCTTGGGGACCGCGGTGCCGAACGGGGCGTCGTAACGTTTGGCCAGCTCGACGAAGAAGGCGCCGGTCGGGTCGGCGTCGATGTGGTCGACGACACCGCGGATCTCGACATACCGGTACGGGTTGTCCTGATCGATGATCGAGATCGCGACAGCCGGGTTGGCGCTGATGTTCTTGAACTTCTTGCGATAGTTGGTGTGCGTGAACTTCAGGAACTCGCCGTCCCACGCATACCACATCGGGTTGACCTGCGGCGTGCCGTCTTCCCGGATCGTCGCGAGGTCCGCGAACAGCGGACGGTCCAGCAGGTCGCGAAGGTCGTCGGGAATGCTCGTCATCGTCTCTCCTCACCGGTTGCGGCAGCCGTGGCGGCAGCCCGGTGTTCACGCTACCCGGGGCGGCCGGCCAGCTCGTCGATCGCCTGGACGAGTCGCGACATCGGCTGATTCTTGGTCAGATAGACGTCGGCGAGCGGGGCGGCCTCGGCGGCGACCGACGCCGACCAGTGCGCGGTGTAGAAGATGATCGGCAGGCCGGCCGTGCCGGGCTGCGCACGCAGCTGGTGCAGCAGGGTGATGCCGTCGGTGCCCGGCATGTGGATGTCCACGACCGCGACGTCGAACCGCGCCCCGGCGTCGCGGGCGGTGGCGGCGTCGTCGACGGCGACCACGTCGTGGCCGAGCATCCGCAGCCGCAGCGCCGTCGTGTCACGGATGTCCTCGTCGTCGTCCACGATCAGCACCCGGGCCATGGTCAGGCCATCCTCTCGGCCGTGGCGGCCATGTGCGGGCCGGCGGCAGGTTCATCGATCCGGCCGGGCACGGTGAAGACGAAACAGGCGCCCGGGTCGGCCGGCTCGTACCAGACACGGCCGCCGTGCGATGCGGCCAGCGTGGCGACGATCGACAGCCCCAGCCCGGATCCGGACATCTCTGACACCTTGGCCTCGTCGGCGCGGCTGAACCTGTCGAACAGGCGCGGCACGAACTCGGCCGGCACACCCGGGCCGTGGTCCCGGACCCGGATCTCGGCGGTGCCGTCCCGGACCGCCGCGGACAGCACGATCGGGGCCCGGCCGTATTTGATCGAGTTCCGTACGTAGTTGGCGAGCATCTGCTGCAGGCGCAGCGGGTCGGCGTGCACGACGGCGCCCGGCGGGCAGTCGGCATGCACGTCGTTGCGGGGAAAGGTGCGGGCGCATTCGCCGAGCGCGTCGGCCAGGTCCAGGTCCGTCGGTGACACGTGCAGTTCGCCGTGGTCGAGCGTCGACACCGCCAGCAGGTCCTCGGTGAGCAGGCTGAGCCGGCGGGTCAGCGAGTCGGCCCGGCCGAGCATGTCGTCGACCTGCGTCGCGGACAGCTGGTCACGGCCTTCGCGGAGGATCTCCACGATGCCCGACAGGCCGGTCAGCGGGGTACGCAGCTCATGCGAGACGACGGCGACGAGGTGGTCACGCAGCGAGTTGGCGGTGCGTAGTTGCTCGTTGCGTTCGGCGAGTTCGATGGCGGTGGTGCGGACCCGCCGGTAGAGCAGGGTCACCTCGTGCAGCAGCGCGGCGAGCACGACCAGCGCCGCGACCAGGGCGAGCAGGCGGGCGCCGTACCAGCCGGCGGTGAACCGCGACCGCGCGAACAGGGTGAGCACCGTGTCCCCGCAGGAGGCGGCGACGGCGACGAACGCCCAGGCCTCCAGGCCCCGGGTCCGTTCGCGGCGGAACTGGAAGACGGCGGTGAGCAGGGCGAGCAGGTTGGCGCCGATGATGTACGGCCCGAACCGCTCGGTCAGGACCGTGTAGTCGCCGTTCTGAATGATCACCGTGACGTGCTCGTGCCCGCCCGTGACCAGCCAGGTCACCGCCGACACCAGGGCCACCACGACCAGGGTGAGCGCGGCGACCACGAACAGCCGGGCACGGTGGCCGCCGGTGGGCCGCCGGTATCCCCACGGGGCCAGGGCCGCGCCGATGAGCAGCGGGAACCCGGTGTGCCAGGCCGCCCACAACCAGGGCGCGCTGCTCGGGACGGCGCCGAGCAGGCCGGCCGGCGCGAACAGGCCGGGGAAGACCAGGGCGTGCGGCACGATCACCGTCGACGACCAGAGGTAGGCGCCGGCCAGCATCGCGAGCCGGGGTGAGCCGCCGGCCACGTACTGGTGGAACAGCAGGAACGCGGTGAGCAGGTCGAGAACCCAGACCACGGCCAGGAAGGCGGGCATGAACGCGGGCAGCTGCCCCCACTGCCGGTCCGCGAGCAGGTAGAAGATCAGCGCCACGACCGGCACGACGGCGGCGGCCAGCAGCGGGATCCGGCTCACCCGCACGGTCAGCCCGGAGGCGGTGTCGCCCTCCGTAGCGGGGACGGTCATGCCCCTACCTTCGGCTGGGCCGGCGACATGCTGAGGCGCAGAAAATGTCAGCGCCGCCCGGGTATGTCCCCCCGGACGGCGCTGATTCCTTCCCCCCGGAAGGTCTTACTTGCCGCGACGCTTGTTCAGGATGTCCAGCGCGACGGCGGCGATCAGGACCAGGCCCTTGATCACCTGCTGGTAGGCCGGGTCGGTGCCCATGATGGACAGGCCCATGTTGAGCACGCCCATGATCAGGGCGCCGATGATCGCGCCGGTGATCTTGCCGATGCCGCCGTTGACGGACGTGCCGCCGATGAAGGCCGCGGCGATCGCGTCGAGCTCGTAGTTGGTGCCCGCCGCGGCGATGCCGGCCCCGGCCCGCGACGTGGTGATGACCGCGGCGACGCCGGCGAGCAGGCCCATGTTCACGAAGATCAGGAAGTTGACCCGCTTGGTCTTCACACCGGACAGCATGGCGGCCGGCAGGTTGCCGCCCATCGCGTAGATGTGCCGGCCGAAGATCGTGTTGTTCATCAGGAACGTGTAGATCAGCACCAGCACGCCGACGATGATCAGCACGATCGGGGTGCCGCCCGCGCTGGACGCGAGCAGGTAGGTGAGCGCGCCGATGGCCAGGGCGGCCAGGACCAGCTTGCCGACGAACGCGGCGAACGGCTCGGTGTGCAGCTCCAGCTTGTTCAGCTCACGCCGGGCCCGGACCTGGGCGACGGCCAGGCCGACGAACGCGAACACACCGATGAACACGGTGATGCCGTCGAGGTTGCCGAGGTAGCCGGCGACCGGCGACAGCGAGCCGTTGCTGATCTTCTTGAAGCCGTCGGGCAGGCCGGCGACGGTCTGGTCGAGCACGACGATCGCCAGGCCACGGAAGAGCAGCATGCCACCGAGGGTGACGATGAAGGCCGGGATGCCGACGTACGCGACCCAGAAGCCCTGCCAGCAGCCGACCAGGCCACCGATGGCGATGGAGATGGCGACCGCGACCGGCCACGACAGCTCGAAGTCGGTCATCAGGATGGCGCAGATGCCACCGACGAACGCGACCACCGAGCCGACCGACAGGTCGATGTGCCCGGCCACGATCACCATGACCATGCCGATGGCCAGGATGAACACGTACGCGTTCTGCTGGATCAGCGCCGCGATGTTGTCCGGGTTGAGCATCAGGCCGTCAGTCGTGACCTGGAAGATCGCGATGATCACCAGCAGCGCCGCGATCATGCCGTACTGCTGGATGTTCTGACCGAGGTAGGCCTTCAGCGACCCGCCGTCGTTCTTCCTGGGGGGCTCGGGCTGTGCCTTCGGCTGCTCGAGCGTGGTGGTGGCGCTCACCGGGTTGCTCCGCTCTTCTCCATGGTCATGTAGCGCATGAGGCTCTCCTGGCTGGCCTCGGCGCGGGGCAGTTGCCCGGTGATCCGGCCCTGGCTCATCGCGTAGATCCGGTCGCAGATGCCGAGCAGCTCGGGCAGCTCCGAGGAGATCACGATGACGGCCTTGCCGGCGTCCGCGAGCTTGTTGATGATCTCGTAGATCTCGTACTTGGCGCCGACGTCGATGCCGCGGGTGGGCTCGTCGAGGATCAGCACCTCGGGCTCGGCGAAGAGCCACTTGGCGAGGACGACCTTCTGCTGGTTGCCGCCGGACAGCTTCCCGACGACCACATCCACGCTGTTGGCCTTGGTCTTCATGTCCTTGCGGTACTGCTCGGCCATGATCACCTCCCGGGCCGCGTCGACGACGCCGCCCTTGGTGATGCGCTTGAGCTTCGCCGCGGACGTGTTGCGCTTGATGTCCTCGATCAGGTTCAGCCCGTAGTGCTTGCGGTCCTCGGTCGCGTACGCGATCCCGTGCTCGATGGCCGCGTCGACGGTCTTGAGCGTGACCGGCTTGCCGTGCAGGAACAGCTGCCCGGAGATGCCCGACCCGTAGCTGCGCCCGAAGATGCTCATGGCCAGCTCGGTCCGGCCGGCGCCCATCAGCCCGGCGATGCCGACGATCTCCCCGGCCCGCACGTCGAGATCGGCGCGGTCGACGACGACCCGGCTGTGGTCGGTGGGGTGGTGCACGGTCCAGTTCGCGATCCGCAGCACCTCGTCGCCGATGGTGGGCTCGTGCGACGGGAACCGGTTCTCCAGGTCCCGGCCGACCATCCCGCGGATGATCCGGTCCTCGGTCACCGGCTCGGCGCCGTGCATGTCGAGCGTCTCGATGCTGTGGCCGTCCCGGATGATCGTCGTGCTGTCGGCGATCGCGGCGATCTCGTTGAGCTTGTGCGAGATGATGATCGACGTGATCCCCTGACCCTTGAGGTGCCGGATCAGGTCGAGCAGGTGCGCCGAGTCCTCGTCGTTGAGCGCCGCGGTCGGCTCGTCGAGGATGAGCAGCTTCACCTTCTTGGACAGCGCCTTGGCGATCTCCACGAGCTGCTGCTTGCCGACCCCGATGTCCTCGATCTTCGTGTCCGGGGACTCCGACAGACCGACCCGGGCCAGCAGGTCGGCGGCCTGCTTGTTGGTCTGCGCCCAGTTGATGACGCCACCGCGGGCCCGCTCGTTGCCGAGGAAGATGTTCTCGGCGATCGACAGGTACGGGCTGAGCGCCAGCTCCTGGTGGATGATGACGATGCCCCGCTCCTCGGAGTCACGCACCGTCCTGAATCGGCAGGTCTCGCCCTCGAAGACGATGTCGCCCTCGTAGGTGCCGTGCCCGTAGACACCACTGAGCACCTTCATCAGGGTCGACTTGCCCGCGCCGTTCTCGCCGCAAATGGCGTGGACCTCCCCGCGGCTCACGCTCAGCGTGACGTCCGAGAGCGCCTTGACGCCCGGGAAGGTCTTGGTGATCCCCCGCATTTCCAGGATCGGGGTCGTGTCGTTGGCCATCGCACAACTCGCTTGCTCTAGAACCGACCGGGACCGGCCGGGCCCGCAGAAGGTGGGCCCGGCCGGAGTTCGACTTACAGGCCGAGCTTGTCGGCGGTGTAGAAGCCGGAGTCGACCAGCTTGGTCTTGACGTCGTCCTTGGTGACGACGACCGGCGGGAGCAGGTACGACGGGACGACCTTGACACCGTTGTTGTAGGTCTTGGTGTCGTTGGTCTCGACGGTGCCGCCCTTGACGATCGCGTCGACCATCTTCAGCACCTGGTCACCCAGGGTGCGGGTGTCCTTCCAGACCGTCATCGCCTGCTTGTCGGCGAGGATGTTCTTGGTGTTCGCCAGGTCGGCGTCCTGACCGGTGATGATCGGGTAGTCGGCGCCCGGCAGGTAGCCCTTCGACTCCAGCGACTGCGCGATACCCAGGGCCAGCGAGTCGTTCGGGGACAGAACGACGTTGACCTTCTTGCCACCGGTGTAGAACGAGTTCAGGCGGTTGTCCATCTCGGACTGCGCGGTCTCGGTCTTCCAGCCCTGGATGGACACGGTGGTCCACTCCTCGTTGCTGGCCGGCTTCTTGCCGGACGGGATGACCAGCTTGCCGCTGTCCACGTACGGCTTGAGCACGTCCCACGCGCCGGAGAAGAAGAACTTCGCGTTGTTGTCGTCCGACGAACCCGCGAAGGCCTCCAGGTTGAACGGGCCCTTGCCGTCCTTCAGGCCCAGCTTGTCGACGATGAACTCGCCCTGGAGCTTGCCGACCTGGTAGTTGTCGAAGGTCGCGTAGTAGTCGACGTTCGGCGTCGAGTTGATCAGACGGTCGTAGGCGATGACCTTGACCTTCTTCTCGGCAGCCTTCTCCAGCGCCGGCGCCAGGGCGGTGCCGTCGATGGAGGCGACGACCAGAACCTTCGGGTTCTGGTTGATCATGTTCTGGATCTGGGTGATCTGCTGCTCGACGCTGTCCGCGTGCTGCAGCGAGGTCTGGTACCCGGCCTTCTTCAGGATCTCGTCCAGGTGCGAACCGTCCTTGTTCCAGCGCTCGAGGCTCTTCTGCGGCATCGCGATGCCGATCAGGTTCGAGGTCTCGGTGCTCGACGAGGACGACTCGTCACGGGTGCTGCTGCAAGCGGAGGTCGCGGCCAGCGATGCGGCCAGCGCGACGGACGCGAGGACCCGGAAGTTCTTGGACACCTCGACGTCTCCTTTCTATCGGGCCCGCTGCCGGGCCTCCGAAGCTTCGATTTGTTGCTCGGCACAACATACGATGCTTCCGAAAGACTTTCACGCGGGGGTTCGTAACGGCTGCGTAACACTCCCCGTGACCGAGGAGGCGACCAAACACCCTGAAGAGGCGTTCAGCATCCACGTTCCGTAACCAGACGGCGATCATCGTATTTGTTGGCACCAGCCACTAATCACCGGCCACCCCAGGAGAGGACCTCCGGCCCTGCCCGGCCCACCCCACCCGGCCCACGCTGGAACCATGACCAACCGGACGGCAGTTCTCGCCCACGCGGCCCGCCTGGCCCGGCACGCCCCCTCGATCCTCAACACCCAGCCCTGGCAGTGGCGGATCGGCCGGCACACCGCAGAACTCCGCACCGACCCCACCCGCGCCCTACCGCTCGTCGACCCCCAGCAGCACCTCACCCACCTCAGCTGCGGCGCCGCCCTGCACCACGCCACCGTCGCCATCCACGCCCTCGGCTGGGACGTCGACATCGAACGCGGCACCGCCCCCCTCGCCCGCCTCGTCCTGACCCGCCCTGCCACCCAACGCGACACCGACCTCGCCGCCGCCATCACCCGCCGCCACACCGACCGGCGACCCTTCAGCGCACAGACCCCCAGCGACAAGACCATCGCCGTCCTGCGCCACGCCGCCGAAAACCAAGGACTGCACACCCATCTGGTACGCCGGGACGAGATCCCACTCCTCGCAGCGACCACCGCCCGAGCCGCCTCTGACGCAACCCACCGACCAGGCCACACCCCCGAAATCGCGCACTGGACCGACGGCGCCGACTCAACCGCCGGCCACCGCGCCGTACCCCTGCGCGACGGCGACATCGGCGCCCGCTACCTCGTCCTGCACGGCCCCGGCGACACCCCCACCGACTGGCTACGCGCGGGCGAAGCCCTCTCCGCCCTGCTGCTCACCGCCACCGTCCACGGCCTCGCCTGCTCCCCGATGAGCGAACCCGTCGAAGCACCCTGGCCCCGCGGCCTGCTCGCCACCCTCATCGGCGAACCCAGCCACCCTTACCTCGTCATCCGCTGCGGCTACCCCACACACGACGAACCGCCCCCGGCCACACCACGGCGACCGGAGGCGGAAACCACCACCTACCTCATGGGTGCATCGACGCGCCCTTGACCACCTTGTCGACCACATTGCGCGGCCCGAACACCGCGATCCCCACCAGATCCAGATCAGCCGTCGCCACCGCACGCACCGCCGCCCGGTTCGCCGCATCATGCCCGGTCGCGAACAGATCCGACGTGAACACCGCCATCCGCACCCGGCCCAACGCCCGCCCATGTGCCGCCGACAACAACTCCTTGCCACCCTCGAACACCATCACCGGCTGCCGGAACATCGGCAGATACTCCACCCCACCACCGTCGGCATACGGCTCACCCACCACCTCCGGCACCACCGAACCCAGCCCGGACACCAGAAAAGCAGTCACGTTCAGCCGCTGCCACGTCAACAGGTCATCCCGCAACACCACAGCGATCTTGTTGTCGAACCTCATGCGCCACATCGTCGCCACCAGGCCCCCACCAGGTCTTGTACGATTTTGACGTGCACCGGCTCGAAGCCTGGCGGCCACCACTGCACGGCGTGACCGAAGTGCTGCACGCCCACTTCGACGAACACGCCTACCCCATGCACGCCCACGACACCTGGACCGTGCTCCTCGTCGACGACGGCGCCGTCCGCTACGACCTCGACCGCCACCAGCGCGGCGCCTACGGCCAGCTCATCACCGTCCTACCCCCGCACGTCCCGCACAACGGCACCTCCGCCCGGCCCGGCGGCTTCCGCAAACGCGTCCTCTACCTCGAACACGACCAACTCCCGGCCCACCTCATCGGCGCCACCGTCGACACCCCCGCCATCACCGACCGCGCCCTGCACCACACCATCTCCCGGGTGCACCGGCTCCTCCGTACCCCCGCCGAAGCCCCAGCCGCCGAAGACCTGCTCGCCGTCGCCCTCGCCCGGCTCCGCACCCACCTCGGCGAACCACCCGCACCGCGGCCGGACGGCCGCGCCGCCGCACACGCCCTGCGCGACCTGCTCGAAGAACACATCATCGACGGACTCCCCCTCGCCACCGCCGCCGCGATCCTGCATTTCGACCCGGCCCATCTGGTCCGCTCATTCCACCGCGAATTCGGCATGGCCCCACACCAATACCTGATCTCCCGCCGCGTCGACACCGCCCGCCGCCTCATCCTCACCGGCCAGCCATTACGCGCCGTCGCCGCCGGCAGCGGATTCCACGACCAGCCCCACCTCAACCGGCACTTCAAACGAATCCTCGGCATCAGCCCCGGCCGCTACGCCACTACTTCGGCACCATCCAATCCAGCACCGGCGTCGCCTGCAACGTGACCAGCACACACATGAACAACAGCAACACCAGACTCCAGCCGACCACCCGCCGGAAGATGTCACCCTCCCGGCCCGCCATCCCCACCGCCGACGCCGCGATCGCCAGATTCTGCGGCGAAATCATCTTGCCCAGCACACCACCCGACGAATTCGCCGCCGCCAGCAACACCGGATCCAGACCGGTATTCACCGCCGTCTGCACCTGCAACGCCCCGAACAACGCATTCGACGACGTATCCGACCCGGTCACCGCCACCCCGATCCAACCCAGAATCGACGACAGGAACACGAACACCCCACCCGCCGCCGCAAAGAAAGCGCCCAGCGTCGCCGTCTGACCCGACTGATTCAGCACGTACGCCAGCGCCAGCACCGCCATCACCGTCACGATCGCGTGCCGCAATTCCACATAGGTACGCCCGTACGCCCGCACCGCCGCACCCGGCCCGACCCGCAACACCAGCGCCGTCAGAATCCCGGCCAGAATCATCAACGTCCCCGCCGCCGGCAGCCACCCGAACGTGAAATTCACCGACGACAGCGGCTTGCCGTTCGCCCCCAGCACATCCAGCCCCGGCCAGCCGAAGACAACCGTCCACGGCTCCCCGGCGAGCGCTTTCTTGACCGGCGCCAGATTCGCCACCGAGAAAATCGCAATGATGATCAGGTACGGCGCATAAGCGCGCAACACCTCCCCGCCCGGATCCCGCCGCACACCTCCCGCCCCCACCCGAACCTCGCCACCCGTCCCCGCGCCTCCCACCGTTCCGGCAGCCCCGGCACCCGCATTCCCCACTTTCCGCGCGCCCGCGCGTTCACCTTCGCTCGTTCCTGCCGCGCGTTCGCCTTCGCTTGTTCCTGCCGCGCGTTCGGCTGCCCTTGTTCCTGCCGCCGCGCGTTCGGCTTCGCTCCTTCCTGCCGCGCGATTACCTCCGCTCGTTTCTGCCGCACGTTCGGCTTCGCTCGTTCTTGCCACCGCACGTTCGGCTTCGCTCGTTCTTGCCGCACGATCGGCTTCACCCGTTCTTGCCGCGCGATCGGCCGCCCTTGTTCCTGCCGCGCGATCGGCTGCCCTTGTTCCTGCCACCGCGCGTTCGCCATCCGCCGACGGTCCGTCCGCTGCTTCTGCCGCCGGCTCTCCCGATGCCGCTTCTGCGTGCAGATCAGGTGACTCGACCGGGCGCCACACCCGCAGCAACAGCACCACCGCGGCCGCCGAGACCAGCGCCGCGACGATGTCGGTGAGCGGCACCGACACATAGTTCGACGCCACGAACTGCCCCACCCCAAAGGTCAACCCCGCGACGACCGCGACCGGCCAGGTCTGCCGTACCCCTCGGCGCCCATCGACGACAGCCACCAGCACCAGGGGTACGAGCACAGCCAGGATCGGAGTCTGCCGCCCGACCATCGCCCCCAGTGTGTCGGTGTTGAGCCGCGGATCAGCGACCGCTCCCGAGGTGACCGTCCCGAGAGTCACAATCGGCGTGGCCAGCGCCCCATAGGCGACCGGAGCCGTGTTCGCGATCAACGCCACCGCAGCCGCCCGCAACGGCCGGAACCCGAGCGCCATCAGCATCACCACAGTGACCGCGACCGGAGTCCCGAATCCGGCCAGCGCCTCCAGCAACGCCCCGAAACAGAACGCCACGATGATCGCCTGAATCCGCATGTCCGGACTGACCCGCTCCATCGACCGCCGAAGCACATCGAAGTGCCCACTGACGACGGTCAGGTTGTACACCCAGATCGCATTGATGACGATCCACAGAATCGGAAAGAACCCGAACGCGGCCCCTTCACTGGCCGAGAGCAGCGCCTGCCCGATCGGCATCGAGTAGACGATCACCGCAACGCCGAGCGCCACCCCGAGCGAGATCAGTCCGGCCAGCCAGGCCCGCATCCGAAGCACACCGAGCAGCACGAACAACGTGACCAGAGAAAGCGAGGCAAAGATCGCCGAAAGCCCGACCGAGCCACCAACCGGATCAGTAACGATCGTGAACTGTTCAAACATGACAGCCATCCAGATCAATCGATCACCTTAGCCGCAATGTAGTCCCTTCCCCCCAAACCGCAACACAGCCAACAACCCACCCACCTCACCCCACCCGCCGTCACCCCACCCACCGTCGTCCCCGGCGGTCGCCTCGCCTGCCATCGCCCACCCGCTATCGCCCCACCTGCCGTCGCGGGACCGCCCAACCCCGGGACCGTCGCGCCGAGCAGCGGCGGATCTCGGCCAGCCGACTCTGACCGTTGTCCCGCCGGCTCCAAGACGGCGGTCAACGCCGGTCGAACCACGGTCAGCCGTCGCTACGGAGCTTCACGGTCAGGGTCCAGCAGTCAGCTCGCCCACGCCCAGTCCGCCAGCCGTCGCTCACCACTGGAATACGGGCGGCATTACCGTGCTGGGCGACGGCCGGCTGGGGTCCGCGGCCCGCTCCGCTTCGTCCTGACCGTTGACATCCGGGGTGCCTGCCACTGCCATTGCCGGCGGCGCGGGTCGGCAACGTTGACCAGCGCACACATTTGTCAGCGCTTTCCGAAAACTGACCCTCTGCGGGTTCGGGAAAGTTAACCCCCTGACCTGCGGTTATGAGCGTTTGTTGCGGGTTTCCTTGGCGA